>JAJYGH010000064.1 GCA_021785175.1 Chloroflexota bacterium
TGGGCGGCGCGGACCGAGGGCGTGCGGATCGGGCTGATGGTCGGCGCAAACCCGTATCGGGAGCCGGCGCTCGTCGCCAAGATGGCGACGACGCTCGACCACATCAGCAACGGCCGCGCGATCCTGGGCATCGGCGCAGCGTGGTTCGAGGGCGAGGCACACGACTTCGGGTTCGAGTTCGGGTCGGGAATGCCGGAGCGGCTCCGCTGGCTCGGCCAGGCGCTCCCGATCATGCGCGGGATGCTCGACGGGACGGAGCCGTCGGCGCCGGAAGGGTCGCGGTACCGGACGGCGAAGGTGCGAAACGATCCGCTCCCGGTGCAGCACCACCTGCCGATCTGCATTGGCGGCGGCGGCGAGAAGGTCACCCTGAAGCTCGTCGCCAAGTACGCGGACATGAACAACGTGGGCGGCACCGTGGAGGACGTCCGCCGGAAGGACGAGATCCTGCGCCGCCACTGCGAGGAGATCGGACGGAACCCGGACGAGATCGAGCGGACGACCGGGATCGGGACGGTCTTCATTCGCGACAGCCGCGCGGAGGCCCAGCGGCTCTTCCACGACGCGTTCCGCCGGAACCGGGTGGCCCGCGAGTGGACCAATCAGCCCGTCGGGACGCCGGAGGACGTCGCCGAGCACCTGGCGCCATACGTCGAGCTCGGGTACCGGCACCTGATCGCGGGGTTCCCGTCGGACTACGACGAGGAGTCGATGACGCGGTTCGCGACCGAGGTGAAGCCGCTCCTCGAGCGGGCGTGACGCCGCTCTGCGCGTTCGTGCGCGTTCGTGCGCGTTCGTGCACGCCCGGGGACGTGGCGGACCCATGGCGAACGTGGCGGTAAGCGCGCGATAAGCGGCGCACGCTATAGTTTCCCCGACGTCCGCCGAGATCCGAAGTGCCCCGGGCCTCGGCGGACGCGCGTATCCACGCCTGAACCCGTAACCCGCCGATAGCCATCGATCGTCCCGCCGGAACCGGAGGAGACGACCGTGCGCGAGGCGACGGGGCGGCAGACGATCGCGCCCGATCCGGATGGCGCGCGCCGCGTCGGGGCCGTGCCGGAGGCGTGGCGCTCCGTCGATCAGGTCCCGGACGCTCCTCCCGAGCCACCGGCTGGAGCACGGCGCGCCCCCGCGGCGGCGCTGGTGCTGCTCGCGCTCGGTTTGGCCGCCTGCGCGATCGCCCTGCTGACGTCCTCGCCCGCACCCGAGGTGGATGTCTCGGCGGCCGCCCCGGGCGACCTCGCACCATCGGCTTCCGGCGCTGCGTCGTCCGCCGCGAACTGGCTCGTCGACGTCGGGGGCGCTGTGGCGCGTCCCGGCATGTACGCCCTGCCGCCGGGGAGTCGCGTCTCCGACGCGATCCGTGCGGCGGGCGGGTACGGACCGCGCATCGATGCGGATGCCGCCGCGGCCTCGCTGAACCTCGCCGAGGTCCTCCACGACGGCGCCAAGATCGTCGTGCCCGAGCGCGGCACGCGCGCTGCCGCGGCAGGCGCGACGGGCGGGTCGACGAGCGGTGGGCCCGGGTCCGGGTCGGGCCTGATCGACCTCAACCGGGCAACGTCCTCCGAGCTCGACACGCTTCCGGGCGTCGGGCCGGTCACCGCCGCGAAGATCATCGCGGCGCGCGAGGAGCGTCCGTTCGCGTCCGTCGACGACCTCCTGTCACGGAAGGTCGTCTCTGCGTCGGTGCTCTCGAAGATCCGCCCGCTCGTCACCGCCGGGGGCTGAATGACGCGCGCGGCCTGGATCGCGGTCGGATCGGTCCTGTGCGCGCTGCTCGCGGTCGACGGCGCGACGCTGCTTGCGCCCGGCGAGCCGGCGGTCGGGATGAGCGGCGTCGGTGGCGGGCTGCTCGGCGGGTCGCTCGCGCTTGCTGTCGCGACGATCGGGATCGTGCGCCGGTCGCCGCGCTGGCTCGCCATCTCGGGGGGCGCCGGCCTCGTGGCGGTCAGGCTCGTCGTCGGCGCCCTGCAGCCCGCGGCAGAGGCGCCTCCCCTCCCCGCGTCGATCGAGGCGGCGATCGCGCAGGTCGTCTCGATCTCCACGCCGTCCGGCGGCGTCCAGCGGGCCGTGATCTCGGTCGTCGACACGACACCACCGACGAGCGGGGCGACCGACCCGGCAGGGACCGGCACGGACGCGCGCGCGAACCGGAGAAGTGCCTCCCGACCGCCGTCGCACGGTGAGCTCCGTCTCTACGCCCGGTTGCCGCGATACCCCGAGGTCGTACCGGGCGACGTGGTCCGCGTCTCCGGACCGGTGCGGCCGCCCCCGGAAGGCACGGGGTTCGGCGAGTACCTGCGCCGCTCGGATATCGCCGGAACGGTCACCGCGCGGACGCTCGATCGCGTGCCCGCGGGTGGCGGGCCCGCAGCATGGCTTGAGGCCGGGCGGCGCGACGCGGGAGAGATTCTGGCGTCCGTGCTCCCCGCGCCCGAAGCCGGGCTCGCGGCGGGGATCCTCGTCGGTCTCCGCGACGAGGTCGACCGCGACCTCGCGGCCTCGTTCACGGCCGCCGGCCTCACGCACATCGTCGCGATCAGCGGGTGGAACATCGCTGTCGTCTCCGGGATGCTCGCCGCGCTGCTGCGCCGCGCTCCGCGTCGCCGACGCTCGCTGGTGACGGTGGCGGCGATCACCGCCTACACGGCCGCAGCCGGTGCCGGGGCAAGTGTGATCCGCGCCGCGGCGATGGCGGCCGCGGTCCTCGGCGCGCGGGAGATCGGGCGGCCCGGCACCGCAGCCTCGGCGCTCGGCCTGGCCATCCTGGCAATGCTGACGGTCGATCCGGCGGTCATCGGGGATGCGGGGTTCCAGCTCTCCGTCGCGGCGACCGCCGGCCTGCTCGCGTGGGGGACGCCGCTCACGTCGTGGCTCCGTGGCCGCCTCGGGCGCGACGGAGCGCGCATCCCGGCGCCCGGGTGGCTGATCGACTCGCTCGGCGTGTCGCTCGCCGCGCAGGCCGCCACGCTGCCCCTGATCCTGCTCGACTTCGGGCGCGTCTCGCTGATCGCGCCGGTCGCGAACCTCGTGGCCGCGCCGCTCGTCGTGCCCGTCATGACCGCGTCCGCGGCGGCGCTCGTCATCGGCTGGCTGGGGTCGCTCGCGGGCGTGCTCGGGGCCGCGGCCGCCGGAGTCGCGCCAACCTCGGGCCCCGGGGGTCCCGTCGGGCTCGTCCTGTCGTGGGTCGTCGGCCTCGCAGGCGCGGCCGGCGGGCTCGTCATCGGGACGCTTGTTGCGGTCGCGAGGCTGTCGGGCTCGGTCCCGGGCGCCAGCGTCACGCTCGGCCCGCCCGTGCAGCACGTCCTCGCCGTCGTGTCGGCCGCGTCAGTCGCCGTGATCGCATCGCCCGGGTCCCGCTCGCGGATCGCGCGTCGCATCGGGGGCCTCGAACGAGCGCGGGCGCAGGGCTTCGCCCCGACGCCCACGCCGGCCCGCGGTCGATCCCACGCGCCCGAGCGGCCTCGGCCAGCCGCGCAGCCCCCGGCAACCCGTCATCGTCGCGTGACCGGTCCGGCCCCGGCGCACGGATCCGGAACCGGCACCGCCGTTTCGCCATGGCTCCGGCGCGGGCTGCTGCTCGCGGGGTGTGCCCTCGCGGCGCTCGTCATGGTCGCCGCGTCGCGGCCCGACGGGCGGATGCACCTCACGGTGCTCGACGTCGGCCAGGGCGACGCGATCCTGCTGCAAGGACCGTCCGGCGGCCGCGTCCTCGTCGATGCAGGACCGGACCCGGAGCGCCTTCTGCCGCAGCTCGACGGGCTCGTCGCGGCGTGGGACAGGCGCCTCGACGTCCTCGTGCTGACGCATCCCCACGAGGACCACGTCGCCGGCGCCGCACTCCTGCTGCGCCGATACCGGGTCGGACGGATCGCCCAGCCGGGAATGGCTGGGAACGGGCCGGGGTGGGAGGCCCTCGTGGAGACCGTCGCGGCCCAGCATGGGACGCTCGGCACGCTCGCGGCCGGCGACAGCCTGCGGATCGACGGGGTCGAGATCCGCGTCCTGTGGCCGCGGCGCGGGGAGGTGCCGCAGCAGCCGGGGAAGACGGGGACCGCCGTGAACGACGTCTCGATCGTGCTCGACGTGCACTACGGGACGCGCCGGTTCCTGCTCACGGGCGACGCCGAGCAGGAGGTGGACGCGGCGTTCCTCTCGGACGGAACGCTCTCCGCCGCGCAGCCGCGCGTCGACGTGCTCAAGGTCGCGCATCACGGCAGCCGCACCGCCTCCACGGAGGCCTTCCTGGAGGCCACCCGACCGGCCGTCGCGATCGTGAGTGTCGGCGCCGACAACGACTACGGGCATCCCGCCGCCGCCACGCTCGAGCGACTCCGGGCGGCCGGCGCCCGTGTGTTCCGCACCGACCGGGACGGAGCGGTCGCGGCGAGCACGAACGGTCGCGACCTGGTCGTCGACACACGCGGGGGAACATGGCACTGGCGGGAGGGCGGTCCGAGCGCCGCAGCGGCGCTCGGACCGCCTGTCGAACCGTCCGGCGACGAGGCGGCGCGTTGCATAGAATCCACCTGTGGTTCCTTCAAGGGCGGAAGCCGCCGACATCCTGCTCGAGCTCGATCCGCCGGACTGGTTCATCGCACACACCGCAGCGGTAGCCGAGGTCGCTTCGTTCCTCGCGGAGCGATGCGCCGCGCGCGGCGTGCCGGTCGATCGCGAGCTCGTCGAGGCCGCGGCCCTGCTGCACGACATCGACAAGCTGCTGCCCGAGGACGATCCGGTGCAGGAACTCGGGCACGGGGCTGCAGGGGCACGCTGGCTCAGCCAGCGCGGCTACCCGGAGCTCAGCCGGGCGATCTCGGCGCATCCCATCACGCGGCTCCTCGATGCGGACCGCTACGGGCGCTGGAACGGCGTCGCGACGCGCGAAGAGCGGATCGTCGCGTACGCGGACAAGCGTGCCGGCCAGCGCCTCGAGGCGATGAGCGCGCGGTTCGCTGGCTGGGCGGCGCGGTACCCGGAGCACCGCGAGAGCCTCGCTCGCGCTCGTGCCCGCGCCGAGCGGCTCGAGCGTGAGGTGTGCGAGACCGCGGCCGTGAGCCCGCTCGCCGTCCGCCGGCTCCGCTGGGTCGCCCCCACGCTGGAGGCGGCACGCCGGCGCCGCGGCGCCGGGATTCCCGCCGCGGCCCGCGGCTGACGAGCCTCCACCGTCGTCGCGGTGGACGCCGCCCCCGCTCTCGGCTACTTCTGGGGCGACGACGCGCTCGCGCTGCGGCGCGCGGTCGAGCGGTTCGTGGCGGACCTCTCGGCCGGCGGAAACCCCCTCGAGACATGGCGGCTGGACCGGACGGAGGCGGACGTCCTCGGTGCGCTCGGCATGCGGGTCGCGACCGCCCCGCTCTTCGGCGGGGGCATCGTCGCGGTCGTCACGGAGCCCGTGTCGCTGCTCCGATCGCGGCCGGAGCAGGATCGCGCAGTGGCGCTGCTCGGCCAGGTCGCACCGGGAAACGGGCTCGCCTTCACCGAGCTCGTCGCGACGGGCGCGCGGGAACCGGCGGCGGCCTCGGGGCGGGTGCGCGAGGCGATCGAGCAGGCGGGCGGCATCGTCCGCCGGCTGGAGTCACCGCGCGCGGGCCAGCTCGAGGGGTGGATCGCGTTCCGGGCACGGGAGCTGGGGCTGGACCTCGAGCCCGGCGCCGCGAAGCTGCTGGCAGAACGGGTCGGCGACACGGTGCACGAGGGCGACGTCGACCGGCGCCATCGGACGGAGTTCACCGAGGCCCAGCTCGATCTCCTCTCGCTGTTCCGCCCGGGCCTCCGGATCCGCCGGGCAGACGTCGACGCGCTCGTTGCGCCGGCGGTCCCGTCGTCGACGTGGGCGTTTCTCGATGCCGTCGGCCAGCGGCGCGTGGCCGAGGCCTCGCGACTCGGCGCCGGGCTCGTCGCCGACGGGATCCCGCTGCCCGTGGTCGTCACGCAGCTCCACCGCCGGATGCGACAGCTGCTCGAGATCCGCGACCGCGTCGCGAACGGCGCCAGACCTGCCGACCTCGTCGCCCGCATGCGGCTGCACCCCAAGCGGGCCGAGATCCTCGCGCGGCAGGCCATGGGCTGGGACGTGGAGGAACTCACCTCGGCGCTCGACGCGCTGCTCGAGGTCGACCTCGCATCGAAGGGGCTGGCGGGGGACGCGAGGCGCGCGGCCGGGCCGATGACCGGACCGCTTGCCTTCGCGCTCTGGATCGCGGAGCACGTCGCGGCCTGAGCGAGGGCTTCGTCACCTGAGACCGACGGGCGTCCGTCGCGACTGGTGGAGGCCTCCCGGACAGTCTGCTTCGCCAGTGTCTGCCGGAGCGTCTACTCCGTCCCGGAACCTGCGCGTGCCTGCAGCACGACGTCCGACTCGATCGCGAACACGCAGCGTCCGGCGTCGAGACCGAGCAGGTCGATCAGTTCCGGGTCGATGTACAACTGGTGACACGCGCCGCACAGGCCGGCCGGGATTCCGAAGCAGAGCCGCTCGCTGCGGTCGGCGAGCCGGAACGTCGCGTCGAAGCGACTGTTGACGAGCCGGCGCCCGCACTCAGGGCAGTCGAGCGTCGCGGAGGGCATGCTTCAGGTCCCGTTCGGTCCGCGGCCAGCGCACGCCGGCCATCACCGGCCGATCGTATGGGCGGTCGGGGGGGCGCAGCATCCCTCTGATGTACCGCCCCCGCCAGTACTGCTCCGACCCCCCGGGTGGCGCCCGTCACGACGGCCGCAGCAGCGAGCGCGCAGGCGCGCCCGTGTTCGGCCCGGCCTGCTATTGCACCCGGAGCAGCGTCGGCGCGTCGGACCAGAACCGCTCGATCTGGTAGTAGTCGCGCTCCGGCGGGGCGAACACGTGGACGACGACGGCGCCGAAGTCCAGCAGGACCCAGTGCGCCCCGGCCTGGCCCTCGCGTCCGAGCGGCAGGAACCCGTCCGCCTTGCAGCCCTCGGCGATCCCATCCGCGATGGCTCCGAGCTGGCGCTCCGAGCCGCCCGAGCAGATCACGAAGTAGTCCGCGAGGGACGTCAGCTCGTGAACGTCGATCAGCACGATGTCCGAGGCCTTCTTGTCCTCGGCGAGCTCGACGATGCGCCGGGCGAGCGAGAGCGCGGCCTGCGCGTCGATGCGGACCGGCGTGTCGCGCTGGGGCAGGCCCGGACGCCGCTCACCCTGGGCCGTAGCTGGCTCTGTCACGTTCGATCGGACCTCCTCGCGCGATGATCCCGTCGCGTAGCGCATCTCGCTTCCGGCACTCCTGCGTGCCGCGCATCGTGCCCATGATGCCCTGTGTGCCGCGCCGCGTCTCCCGGCGACATGGAGGGGGCGCGACGCTGGAGCCAACCCCTGTCCGCGGCTCGCCGCGGACAGGTCAGGAACGTCACGCGCCGTCCCGGTACAGGCCGTGCGCGAGCACGTACGCCTCGACCTCGGGCGGCACGAGATAGCGGATGCTCCGTCCCGCCGCGACCTGTGCCCGGATGGCCGACGCCGAATGCCCGAGGTCGGGGCTGTCGAGCGGGAGGACCCGGTCCTCGAAGCCCGGGAAGTGCTCCGCCATCCACCCGACCGGCGCGACGGGGTACCCGCGCCTCGGAACGACGGCCAGCCGGCACTCCCCCAGGAGCCGCTCCGGAAGGTGCCACGTCTCGAGGCCGACGAGCGCCTCGGCCGACAGGATGAAGATGAGCCCCGCGTCAGGGTTCCACGGCTGCGGCGGATCGGCCAGCAGGCGCTCGATGGTGTCGACCGTGTAGTTCGGCCCATCGCGGTCGACCTCGATCCGGCTGACGTGAAAGGCCGGGTTGGCCGCGGTCGCGAGCTCGACCATCGCGATCCGGTCCTCGATCGGCGTGATCTCGCGCCCGAGCTTGTGGGGCGGCACCCGCGCCGGCACGAACAGCACGCCGGCCAGACCGAGCACGTCGCGCGCCTGCTCCGCGATCGCGAGGTGCGCGCAGTGCACGGGGTCGAAGGTCCCCCCGAGCACGCCCCAGGCGCCGACGGTGGGCAAGGCGCCTGGGCCCGCCGCCGCGGGCCGGTTCGCGCTCGTCACGTCCACCCTTCCTCGCCCCACTCGAGCTCCCGGTCGCCGATCCAGACCGTGTCGCCCGGCTGCACGCCCGCCCGCCGGAGCTCGCGGGACACGCCCATGCGCTCGAGGTCACGCTGGAACCGCTCGGCAGATTCCTCGTTCTCGAAGTCCGTCTGCGCGACGAGGCGCTCGACCCGCCGTCCGCGGACGCGGAAGCCGTCCGCCTGCCGGTCGACCGCGAACGTCTCGCGCGCCGAGTCGAAGCGGTGCACGACGATCCCAGCGGGCTCGGGCGGCAACGCCAGCTCCTGCGGGCCGGGCAGCAGTTCGGCGATCGCAGCGACGAGTTCGCGGACGCCGCTTCCTTCCTTCGCCGACACAGCGACGACGCGGCGCCCCTCTGCCTCGCACGCCACGCGGAACGCCGGAAGCCGCTCAGCCGCGCCCGGGAGGTCGAGCTTGTTCGCGACGACCAGCCCGGGCTTCGCGAGCAGGCGCGCATCGTGCAGCCGCAGCTCCTCGCGGACGATCTCCCGGTCGCCCTCGGGATCGCGCGCCGCCAGGTCGACGACGTGGAGCAGCACGCGGGTCCGCTCGACGTGGCGGAGGAACGCGTGCCCGAGGCCGGCACCGGAGCTCGCGCCCTCGATGAGCCCCGGGACGTCCGCGATCGACGGTCGCCGAGCGTCGTCGGGGCCGACCGCGGAGAGGTCGAGCACGCCGAGGTTGGGCTCGAGCGTCGTGAACGGGTAGTCGGCGACCTTCGGCGTCGCGTTCGTGAGCGCGGCCAGCAGCGTCGACTTGCCGGCGTTGGGGAGCCCGACGAGCCCGATGTCGGCGATGAGCCGGAGTTCGAGCCGGAACTCGCGCTCCTCGCCCGGCTCGCCCTTCTGCGCATGGCGCGGCGTCCGGTGGGTCGCCGTCGCGAAGTGCACGTTCCCGAGCCCGCCGCGGCCTCCGCGCGCGACCATCACCCGCTGGCCGGCCGCCACCAGATCCGCCACGAGCTCCCCGCTCTCGGCGTCGAGGACGGCCGTGCCCGGCGGGACGCCGAGCTCGAGGTCCTGCCCGGCCCGCCCGTGCTTCCGCGCGCCCGCTCCGCGGCCCCCGGCCTCAGCGCGAAAATGGTGGTGGTAGCGGTAGTCGGAGAGCGTGGTCTGGCCGACGTCGACGCGGAGGTAGATCGAGCCCCCACGCCCTCCGTCGCCGCCGTCCGGGCCGCCCCTCGGGACGTGCGCCTCGCGCCGGAAGGAGACGGCACCGTCTCCGCCGTCACCTGCACGGAGCCAGACCGTGGCGCGATCGAGGAACATCGGCGCGCATGCTAACAGGCGGTGGCGGGCCGCTCTGCGGGCGGAGGCCGTGCCGGTGCACGCGCATCGGTGCCGCCGCGCGGGGCGGCACCCCGGCATCCGCCTCGCAGTGCGCGTCCGGGTGGGCTTCAGACGTGCGCGTCCGCGCGGGGTTCAGCGGATGTACGCGAGCGGGTTGACGCGGTATCCGCCGGCCCAGATCGGGCCGATCCACACGTCGAAGTGGCAGTGGGGGCCGGTGGCGTCGCCCGTTGCCCCGACGCGGCCGATCTGCTGGCCGCTCGCCACGCGCTGCCCCGTCCCGACCGTCACCGCGGACATGTGGTCGTACGTCGCGTAGACATTGCCACCGAACGACTCCCAGACCTGGTAGCCGCCACCGTTGTTGCGCCACCCGGCGAAGATCACGACGCCACCGGTCGCAGCGAGGATCGGCGTGCCGACCGGTGCCGCGATGTCGATCGCGGGGTGCCCGGCCCAGAAGTACTGACTGATGGTGCCGCCGGGGACGGGCCAGCGGAGCGTGCCGGAGAACGCGCAGCCGGTGCATCCGCCGCTCGACGTCGCGGTCCCGCCCGGGCCCGATACCGTCGAGGCCGAGTGGCGTCGGGCGTCGGGCGGAGTGGGCGTCGGTGCCGGCGCCCCGCGGCCGTCCGGCACCATGATCTCGAGGCCGGCCGGGATGCCGTCGCCCGACAGCCCGTTGTACGAGCGGATGTCGCCGGCGCTCGCGTGGTACCGCCTGGCGATCGATTGCACGGTGTCGCCCGAGTGCGCCGTGTACAGCACGCCGTCGATCGGCGGGATCCGCAGCTTCTGTCCCGTCTTCAGCTGGGACGGAGACGAGAGATGGTTGGCCCACCAGATCGTCATGAGGGAGACCCCGTAGCGGGCCGCGATCCCGCTCAACGTGTCGCCCTGCCTGACCGTGTAGATCGCGAGATCCGTCCGTCGCGCCGCCGCCGAGCCGGCATCCGAGACCGGCCGGATCAGGCTCTCGTCGATCATCCCGGTGGCGCGCCCGGCCGCCCAGCCCGCGCCGGCCTGGTCGGACCCCGCCGCCGCGACGGTCGACCACTGCTGATCGTCGGGGCCGTCGATGTTGATCGACGCGATCCGTGGGTTGAACGCCGAGCCCGCCCCGTTTGTGCTGCCCGTTCCACCTGTCTCGGCGACCGGAAGATGGCCGAGCGAGCTGGTCGCGGCGATCAGCGTCACGACCGCGGCGGTGACCGCAACCCGTGCCGCCGCCGTCGAAGGCGTCCAGCCGAAGAACGCACGAAGGACACGCCAGGGGCGCGCGGCGGGGTCGGGGCGCGCGTCGTGGCGCGCAGCGTGGCTCGCGTACGGCAATACGCTCTCCTGCGCAGGCGGGCGGGTCGCGTCGCGGGGGCTCGCGCAGATGGGGGGAGCGACCGCCCAGGGCGCCTGTGTGGTTGGATCCCACGGTGCGAAGCGCCCGCCGGCAGAGACTCTCTGGTCTCGCCGAGCGGCGCCGACGGATTGCGGGGACGTTACATCCCGGCCGCTGTGTACGTCAAATCGACGAGTGCCGCACGGCGGGCGTACGGGGGTCGCGGCGCCGATCGGGGGCCGGTGGGAGGCGGCGGCGCCACTCGCGCCGCTTCAGCCGATTCGATTGCGGCGCGCAAGGCGGAGGGAGACCGTGGCGCGGCTGGAAGCCCGCGCGGTTACTGGTCGAGGCTCTTCGTGAGCGTGGCCAGGAACTGCGCGTTGCTCTCGGTCTTCGCGAGCCGGTTGAGCAGCAGCTCGATCCCCTCGTTCGTGCCGACGGCCGACAGCATCCGGCGCATCGTCCACACCATCCGGAGCGTCCCCTCCTCGAGGAGCAGCTCCTCGCGGCGGGTGCCGGAGCGCTGGACGTCGATGGCGGGGAAGATCCGCTTCTCCGCGAGCTTGCGGTCGAGGATGAGCTCGGAGTTGCCCGTCCCCTTGAACTCCTCGTAGATCACGTCGTCCATCCGCGACCCGGTGTCGACCAGGCACGTGCCGATGATCGTGAGCGACCCGCCCTCCTCGAGCTTGCGCGCCGCCCCGAAGAAGCGCTTGGGCGGGTACAGCGCGATCGGGTCGATGCCGCCGGAGAGCGTACGGCCGGAGGGCGGCAGCGCGAGGTTGTACGCGCGCGCGAGCCGCGTGATCGAGTCGAGCAGGACCACCACGTCCCTGCCCGTCTCGACCTGGCGCTTGGCGATCTCGAGCGCCATCTCCGCGACGTGCGTGTGGTTCTCGGTCGGCTCGTCGAAGGTCGAGCTGATGACCTCGCCCTTCACGGACCGCCGCATGTCCGTGACCTCCTCGGGCCGCTCGCCGATGAGCGCGACCATGAGGAGGATCTCCGGGTAGTTGGCGGTGATGCCATTCGCGATCTGCTTGAGCAGGACCGTCTTGCCGGCCTTCGGCGGGCTCACGATCAGCGCCCGCTGGCCCTTGCCGAGCGGGTTGACGAGGTTGATGAGCCGCTGGCTCAGGTTCTTCGGGTCGGTCTCGAGGTTGATCAGCTCGATCGGGTGGATCGGCGTCAGGGCGTCGAAGTGGGGCCGACGACGGGCGGTCTCGGGGTCGACGCCGTTGACCGACTCCACGCGCAGCAGCCCGGAGTACTTCTCGCCATCCTTCGGCGAGCGGGTCACGCCGCCAACGCGGTCGCCCGTGCGCAGGCCGAACTTGCGGACCTGCGTCGAGCTCACGTAGATGTCGTCCTGGCTCGGCATCAGGCCGTGGCGCCGGAGGAACCCGTATCCCTCGTCGACGATGTCGAGGATGCCCGTCGCGTAGGACTGGCCGCCGCGCTCGACCTGCCGCTGGAGGATCCGCTCGACGAGCTCGTCCCGGCGCATGCCGCTCGCGTCGCCGACGTCCAGATCGCCGCCGATCTCGACCAGCTCACGCAGGTTCTTCGTCTTGAGTTCGTTGATGTTCATCGGGCTTCCGGTCGTGAAAGGATGGTTGGGCGGCACGATGCCGGGGAGACGCGGGTAGCTGCGGTCGAATGCACGAAGGCCAGGACGGCGGTGTTCCTCCGCGCCGGACGTGGGCAGGGCGAGGCCGATGCGGCGATCCGGCGGCAATCGGGAGGGAACCAGTGCGCACGGATCATACCACGGCGCATCCGTCGGTCAATCGCGGATCGCGTGCAGCGGGCGATTGCGCGGGTGGCACCGACGTTGCAGTGGCGTGCTTCTCGTCAGTCGGCCACCACGAGGGGTTCGTCCGGCACGGGATGCGCGCGGCCGTGCCCGAGCGACGCGCCCGCGCTCGCGACGATGACCATCGAGATCGCGGCGAGCTCGGGCGCGGTGAGCGCCTGGCCGAGGAACGCCAGCCCGACGAGCGCCGCGAACGCCGGGTCGAGGCTCGTGAGCACGCCGAACACGCCCGGCGGAAGGCTCCGCATGGCCGCGAGTTCGAGGGTGTACGGAATGACGCTGCTGAACAGCGCGACGATGAGCCCCGCGCCGAGCACCCACGGGTCGAGCAGCCAGCGCCCGCCGACGGCGACGGCGGGGATCAGCAGCAGTGCGCCGCCGGTGAGCATCGCCACGCCCAGCCCGCGGCCGTCTGGCCATGCCCTCGTGAGCCGCGTGCCGACGAGGATGTACAGCGCCCAGAACGCGCCCGCACCGAGGGCGAACGCGACACCGAGAACGTCGTTCGCAGCCACACGCCCACCGGCGAGCGTGAAGATGCCGGCGGCGGCAAGGGCGACCCAGACGAGGTCGAGCCGACGGCGCGATCCCGCGACCGCGACCGCGAGCGGGCCCCAGAACTCGAACGTCACCGCGGCCGCGAGCGGGATCCGGCCGATGGCCGCGTAGAACATCCCGTTCATGCCCGCGAGCACGACCCCGAACAGGATCGCCATGCGCCAGGCCCGGACGTCGGAGCGCCAGGCCGGCCGGACGGCCACGAGCATGACCGCCCCGAGCGCGAGTCGGAGCCAGACGGTGACGACGGGCCCGGCCCGCTCGATGACGCGCACGGCCACGCCCGCGCCGCCCTGCACCGACAGCGCAGACATCACGACGAGGAACGGCGCCGGAAGCGGCAGGCCGCCGTCGCGGCGCCCCATCAGGCGGCGGCCAGCGGTGGAACGGACGCGCTGGGAAGCCGGGACGGCGTCGACGCCGTGCGCCGACGCCGGCATCGCGTCAGCAGCCCGTGACGGAGGTCACCGGACGGCACCGGGTGCGCCGGCGGCCGTGCCGGCCTTCTGCTCGAGCGCCTTCCGGGCCTTGTCCCAGTCGGCGCGGAACTGCGCGATGCCCTTGTCGGTGAGCGGATGGTGGACCATCTGCTGGAACACGCTGAACGGCAACGTCGCGATGTGCGAGCCGGCCAGGGCGGCCTGCGTGACGTGGAGCGGGTTGCGGATCGAGGCCGCGAGCACCTCGGCGTCGAGCTCGTGGATCTCCACGATCGAGACGAGGTCCCGGATGACGATCATGCCGTCCTGGTTGATGTCGTCGAGCCGGCCGACGAACGGCGACAGCAGGTTCGCGCCCGCCTTCGCGGCCAGCAACCCCTGGTTCGCCGTGAAGATCAGGGTGCAGTTCGTCTTGATCCCCTCGGAGCGGAAACGGGCGAGCGCCTCGAGCCCTTCCACGCTCATCGGGACCTTCACGTAGATGTTGTCGGCGATCTTCGCGAAGTGACGTCCCTCGCGGACCATCCCGTCGACGTCCTCGGCGACGACCTCGGCGCTGACCGGGCCCGACGTGATCCCGCAGATCTCCTGCAGGACCTCGTCGTACGTCTGGCCGCTCGTCTTCGCGAACAGCGACGGGTTCGTGGTCACGCCGTCGAGGACGCCCCACGAGGCAATCGTGCGGATCTCGTCGATGTCGGCGGTGTCGATGAACAGCTTCACTGGAACTCCTTCCGGCACGTCCGCGGACGCGCCCGGGCGCACAGGCGCCTGCCTTCAGCCGAGCCCGGCTGCCACCTCCGTGGCGTCCGGGCGGCCCGCGGGGGCGTTCGCGATGCAGGCGGCGACGTACGCGCTGAACAGGGGGTGCGGCCGGTCGGGCCGGCTCTTGAACTCGGGATGGAACTGGCTTGCCACGAACCATGGATGGTCGCGCAGTTCCACGATCTCGACGAGACGTCCGTCGGGCGACTGACCCGACAAGACCATTCCGGCCCGCTCCAGTTCCTGCCGGTACGCGTTGTTGACCTCGAACCGGTGGCGATGGCGCTCGTAGATGACCTCGGTCCCGTACGCGGCGGCCGTGCGCGTCCCCGGAGTGAGGCGGGCGGGGTAGAGCCCGAGCCGCATCGTGCCGCCCTTGTCCTCGAGATCGCGCTGGTCGGGCATGAAGTCGATCACCGGGTCGGGCGTGAACAGGTCGAACTCGGTCGAGTTGGCGTCGCGCAGGTCGAGCACGTCGCGCGCGAACTCGATGACGGCACACTGGAGGCCGAGGCACAGGCCGAGGTACGGGACACGATGCTCCCGTGCGTACCGCGCGGCGAGGACCTTCCCCTCGATCCCTCGGTGGCCGAACCCGCCCGGGACGAGCACGCCCGCGACGCCGCGCAGCACGTCCCCGGTCGTGTCGGGCGTGAGCGTCTCGGAGTCGACCCACCGAACGCGGATCGTGCGGTCGTGCGTCCATCCGGCGTGGCGCAGGGCTTCCGTGACCGACAGGTACGCGTCGGGCAGCTCGATGTACTTGCCGACAAGCGC
Source organism: Chloroflexota bacterium (assembly GCA_021785175.1). GTDB lineage: Bacteria > Chloroflexota > Limnocylindria > Limnocylindrales > CSP1-4 > JAJYNJ01. Next base: position 15,051 of record JAJYGH010000064.1, read on the forward strand.
GATCTCGAGCTCCGGCTTCGGACGCTTGATCCGCTCGACGAGCGCCGTCCATGCGGCCAGGTCGGCCTCGTGCGACTTCTCGGTCAGACCGAGGCTGCCAACCACGAGGTCCCCGAGACCCGCCTGGTCGAACATCAGCGGGACCTCGTAGATCGTCTCGGCGGTCGTCGCCGGGATGACCGCGGTCGCGGGGACGTCGCAGAACAGCGCGATCTTGTCGCGCAACTCGTCCGGTACGTCGGAGTCGGAGCGGAGCACGATGATGTCGGGCTGGATCCCGATCCCCCGCAGCTCCTTCACCGAGTGCTGTGTGGGCTTCGTCTTGAGTTCGCCGGTCGCGGCGAGCGCGGGGAGCAGCGTGACGTGGACGTACAGCACGTTCGTGCGGCCCACGTCGTTGCGCATCTGGCGGATGGCCTCGAGGAACGGCAGCGACTCGATGTCGCCGACGGTCCCGCCGACCTCGACGATCACGACGTCGGCACGGCCGTCCCGGGCAACGCGCTGGATGCGCTCCTTGATCTCGTTCGTGATGTGCGGGATGACCTGGACCGTGCCACCGAGGTAGTCGCCGCGGCGCTCCTTCGCGATGACGGCCTGATAGATCCGCCCGGTCGTGACGTTGCTGAGCTGGCTCAGGTTCTCGTCGATGAAGCGCTCGTAGTGGCCCAGGTCGAGGTCCGTCTCGGCCCCGTCGTCGGTGACGAAGACCTCGCCGTGCTGATAGGGCGACATCGTCCCCGGGTCGACGTTGATGTAGGGGTCGAGCTTGAGGATCGAGACCGTGAGTCCGCGGCTCTTGAGCAGCCGGCCGATGCTGGCGGCGGTGATGCCTTTGCCAAGCGAGGAGGTCACGCCTCCGGTCACAAAGACATACTTCGCCATGGTCGACCGTTCCTCCGGGGTTTTTCGAATGTTAGCGGAGGCGGCCGGGAGCCGCAAGGGCGCCCGTGGCGGGACGCGATCGCGACGGCGGCGGCCGCCTGCGGCGCGGCTCGACCGCAGGTGTCCAGTCACGTGGCCTGCCGTCCGGACCATCGATACGGTTCCACACTGCAGGATCGCCAGGAAGCAGGGCGACACCGCGGCCAACCCGCCCCGTCCTACCGGACGGGAGCAACTCTCCCCTCGCCCCACACCTCGGGACCGCAGATGAAGCGGAGGGCCGACGCGCGCTCCCGGAGGGCCGTCAGTTCCGCGCGCGTCCGTGGGACCTCGCCCGTCTCCAGTCCTGCGCGCAGCGCGCGGTCCACGTCGCCGAAATCCGCCCATTCGCGGAACGGCCAGCCTTCGGCGCGACACACGCCCGCGAGCCGGTCCTTGCCGAACACGAGATCCGAGTACCACGCGGCCCAGCGGTCGCTGTCGCCGTCGCCGACGAACGCCACGAACCGCCCCGCCGAGCGATGCGCCAGCACACGCTCGCGCTTGCACGTTCCGCAGACCAGGCACGACGGATGGCCGTACGGGAAGTCGAGCCGGAACGGACGGGCGGAGAAATCGAGCCGGGATGTGGCAACCGGGACGTCGCCCACGCCAAGGCGCTCAAGGCACGGCTGGACGTAGAACCCAAGGCCGTCGCTCACGACCTCGACGGCCACGCCGAGCGCGACCATTCCGCGCGCGAACGCCGCGAAGGTCGGATCGGGGCGCTGGACGAGGACCGTCGCCTCGAGCTTCGCGCGGTCCTGCTCCAGGATGGTCGCGTCCCACGCGAGCAGCGTGCGCGAGCCGACCTGCCCGGCCACGTAGGCGTCGTCACGCGAACGCCAGTCCGCGTCCGTGGCGTGCGCAGCGAGGAGCACGTCGGTGACGTCGGTGCGGGAAATCGTCCCGTCGAAGTCGACGAGGACGCTCAGCGGGACGCCGGCGGCCGACGGAGGCGGCGGCTGGCCGGCGCGGGCCACGGCCGCGTCAGGCGGGTTCCTGCTCCAGCTCCAGCGCCTCGTCGTCCGCTTCCTCGGTCAGCTTCAGCCAGATGAACAGGCCGGCCAGCACGAGGAGCGGGATCACGATCATGGCGGCGAGCGTGACGCCGAGCGCCACGGCGACGATCTTGAGGGCCTTCATACGTTCTCCTTCCGCGTCGAGTCTGCCACGGCGGGCGCTCGACGGCTGCCTGACGGGCGTCCGGCTGCCGTTGCCGCCCTCATGGGCGCTGGCCCGGCGCCGCCACCGCCGGCGTGGGTGGGGTGCGTCCGGCGGGTGCCGCTGCGACGAGCCCCTCGACCTCGTCGCGCGTGAACTCGACGAGCAGGTGCTTGTGGCCCGCCTGGGTGGTCATCAGGAGGCGCAGCACGTACGCGCCCTCCTGCTCGAACAGGAAGACGTCCTTCGGGTGCTGCTGGTCGATGAAGTGCCCCAGCACGCGCAGTGACGACTCGTACCGGCCCGGCGTCTCGTGCCCATCGGCGGGCGCGGGCTTGGCGCGCCGCTCCACGCCCTCCTCCATGAACCGGGCGATGTCGTCGTCGACGAACGTCAGCGTCTCCTTGTGCTGCTGACCGAACGCCTCCGACCAGTTCGAGCCCGCCTGGTCCATCGCGAGCCCCTGGACGATGAAGCCCTCCGGGACCTCCGTGATCGAGACCTCCCGCATCCCGCGCTGGTCGAGCACCGACCCGATCGAGCGGAGCACCTCCTCGAAGTCCTGCCGCGGGCTCCCGTCGTAGATGCGCATCCCGGCCTCCCTGCGCCCGCCAGGCCGTCCGGCCGCCCCGCCGCCGATCGTTCCGCCGACCCTGCCGGACCTGTGGCCGGAGTGTACCGACGACGGAGGACGCAAACAAGGCGACCGCGCGCGTCCACGATCAGTGCGGATGGCTCGGCGCACTTCATCAGAGGCGAGCACGCGGCCCCTGCGGCTCGCGCAGCTCGAATGGCTCCGGCGGTTCGACTCTACGGCTCGAACCTGCGCCCGACTCGCGCCTATGGCTCCAGCTCGGGGCGGCCCGCGGTCAAGTGCCGCTGCGCGGCCCGGTGTCCGGCCAGCGCCGCCAGCCTGAGGACCCGGGGGTCGGCCCGCGACGCCCGCGACGCCGCGAGCCAGGCAACCAGGAACCCTGCGTCGAACGCGTCGCCGGCCCCCGTCGTGTCGGCCGCGTCGGCGGCGCGCGTCGCCACGGCGAGCGCGATCGCGTCGGCCCCGCGGCGCACGAGGACGAGGCATCCGGACGACCCCTGCTTGAGCGCCACGACCGGCGCGATCTCGAGCAGCGCGTCGCGCGCCCGTCCCCCGACGAGTGCCGCCGCCTCGTCCGTGTTCGCGAACAGCAGATCGGGGGCCAGCTCCCGCAGGTCGCGCTGCGCCGCCTGCCGCCCGTGTGCCAGCAGCGGCCGGCGCGAGGCGAGGTCGACCGAGACGGCCCCGCCGCCCTCGCGCGTGTACGCAGCCGCGGCGAACGCCGCATCCCGCAGCGGCGCGCTGAACAGGGAATACGCGGGCAGGTGCAGCGCGTCGCGCCGGAACCACGCGGCCTGCAGGTGCTCGGGCTGCAGCGCGTCCGCGGCGCCCCGCTCCGTCGCGAAGCTCCGCTCGCCGTCCTGCGCGACGAGCACCACGATCCGCGCGGTGACGCCCGGCACGCGCGGCGCATGCACGGCCACCCCGGCGTCCCGCAGCGACCGCACGAGCGCGCTCCCCCAGGCGTCCCGCCCGACCGCGCCGACGAACGAGACGCGCGCGCCGAGGCGGGCGAGCACGCGCGCGGTGTTCGCCGCCGACCCGCCCTGGTGGAACCGGATCGAGGCCGCGGCGTCGGAACCGGGCGCGAGCGGCTCACGGAAGGCGGTCGTGACGTCGAGGACGAGGTCGCCGAGCGCGACCACCGACGGCACCCCCTCGCGAGACGCGTCGACGGCGCGGACGGCAGATCGGCGCGCGATCCCGGCCATCGTTAGGCCGAGGCGAGGCTGAGGGGTGGCTTCACGGACGGCGACTATAGTAGGCGCGATCGAAGCTACGCCGAATGTCGTACCCGGAGACCATGTACCCCCGGCCGATCACCGGCCGCCGTCTCCCGCCTAGTGAGGTTCCCGCGCGATGACCTCAGCGCCGACCCGGCCGGACCGGCTCGCCGTCGATACCATCCGAACCCTCTCGATCGACGCCGTGCAGGCCGCGGACAGCGGCCACCCAGGCATGCCGATGGGCGCCGCGCCCATGGCGTACGTCTTGTGGACGCGCTTCCTGCGCCACGCGCCGCACGACCCCTCGTGGCCCAACCGGGACCGGTTCGTGCTTTCCGCCGGGCACGGCAGCATGCTCCTCTACTCGCTGCTGTACCTCACCGGCTACGACCTGTCGCTCGACGAGATCAAGCGGTTCCGCCAGCTTGGGTCGCGGACGCCCGGCCACCCGGAGTACGGGCTGACGGCGGGCGTCGAGGCGACGACCGGACCCCTCGGGCAGGGCTTCGCGAACGCCGTCGGCATGGCCATCGCCGAGACGCACCTCGCCGCCGAGTTCAACCGCCCCGGGCACGAGATCGTCGACCACTGGACGTACACGATCTGCAGCGACGGCGACATGCAGGAGGGCATCGCCTCGGAGGCCGCCAGCCTCGCCGGCCACCTGCGGCTCGGCAAGCTCGTCGCGCTGTACGACGACAACCACGTCCAGCTCGACGGCCCGACGGCATGGGCATTCAGCGAGAACGTCGTGGAGCGCTTCGACGCGTACGGCTGGGACACGCGACACGTCGAGGACGGCAACGATCTCGATGCGATCGCGGACGCGATCGAGGCCGCGCGGCAGGATCCGCGTCCGAGCTTCATCGCCGTCCGGACCCACATCGGATACGGATCGCCGAACCGCCACGACACGTCGAAGGCGCACGGCCAGGCGCTCGGCGAGGACGAGGTGCGGCTCACGAAGGAGGCGTACGGCTGGGACCCGGATCGCCACTTCTACGTGCCCGACGAGGCGCTGTCGGTCTTCCGCGACGCAGTGGCGCGGGGCGACGAGTGGGTCCGCGAGTGGCAAAAGCGCTTCGATGCGTACCGCCGCGAGTTCCCGGCCGAGGCGGCCGAGCTTGAGCGGCGGCTCGCGCGGCAGCTCCCGGACGGCTGGGACCGCGACCTCCCCTCGTTCGGACCGGACCAGGCGCAGGCGACGCGGCAGGCGTCGGGGGCGGCGATCCAGGCGATCGGGAAGGCCGTGCCGGAGCTGTTCGGCGGCTCGGCCGACCTGTCAGAGAGCAACCTCACCGACATCAAGGACGGGTCGCAATACGGCCCGAAGGACCGGGCGGGGCGGAACATCCGCTTCGGGGTGCGCGAGCACGCGATGGGCGGCATGGCGAACGGGATCGCGTACCAGGGCGGCTACATCCCCTACGTCGGGACGTTCCTGACGTTCAGCGACTACATGCGGGGCAGCGTCCGGCTCGCCGCGCTGTCACGGCTCCACGTGATCTACGTCTGGACCCACGACTCGATCGGGCTCGGCGAGGACGGGCCGACACACGAGCCGATCGAGCATCTCGCGGCGCTGCGGGCGATCCCTCACCTGTGGGTCATGCGGCCGGGCGACGCGAACGAGACCGTGGCGGCGTGGCGCGCGGCGATTGCGCGGAGCGACGGACCGACCGCGCTCGCGCTGTCGCGCCAGAAGCTGCCCGTGCTGACCGGGACGCAGGAGCACGCGTTGGCCGGCGTGGCCCGCGGCGCGTACGTGCTCGCGGACGCAACCGACGGCGACGGGCGGACGGTGAAGCCCCGGCTCATCCTCATGGGTACCGGTTCCGAGCTCCAGCTCGCGGTCGCGGCGCGCGACCGGATGCAGGCCGGCGGCGTCCCGACCCGGGTCGTGTCGATGCCGTGCTGGGAGCTCTTCGAGGAGCAGGCACCCGCGTACCGCGACGAGGTCCTGCCGCCGGACGTGACGGCGCGCGTGAGCATCGAGGCGGGGGTGTCTCTCGGATGGGACCGCTGGGTCGGGCCGCACGGCGCGATGGTGTCGGTCCAGACGTTCGGGCTGTCGGCACCCGGCACCCAGGTCATGGACGCGTTCGGGATCACCGCCGATCACCTCGTGCAGGTGGCGCAGGGGGTCGTCGAGGGTCGCGTGCACGGCGTGATCGCGACCGAGCCGGCCGGCCTCGCGCCGCACGCGGCGAAGCACTGAACGGGCGTGGCGCGTGACACGGGGAGGACGACGATGAGCGGCAGGCTCAACGTGACGGGGTTCTCGCTGCCGGACGAGCTGCGCGAACCCGTCGATGCGGCGCTGCGCAGCGCGGTCGAGAACCGGTGGGCGTCGCGCATCTGGGACCGCGACCCGACAGTCTGGTCCGCCGACGAGCCGGTCCAGGCGAAGATCCGCAACCGGCTCGGCTGGCTCGACGCGCCGCGGTCGTTCCTCGACAACGTCGACGAGCTCCGTGCGTTCGCCGAGGGCGTGCGCGAGCAGGGCTTCCAGCAGGCCGTCCTTTGCGGGATGGGCGGGAGCTCGCTCGCGCCCGAGGTGCTCGCGGCAACCTACGGCGTGATGCCGGGCGCCGGCACGCCCGTCCATGTGCTCGATTCGACCGACCCGGACGCGGTCCGCTGGGCTCGCGAGTCGTTCGACCCGGCGACCACTCTCTACCTGATCTCGACGAAGTCGGGCACCACGACCGAGACGCTCAGCTTCCTCGCCTCGTTCTGGGATCAGGAGACCCATGGCCGCGGCATCTCGTGGCCGTCGCTGCACTTCGCCGCGGTCACCGACCCCGGCAGGAGCATGGAGTCGATCCCGCACTACAACGACTTCCGCGAGATCTTCCTGAACGCCTCCGACGTCGGCGGCCGCTACAGCGCCCTCACGTACGTCGGGTGCGTCCCCGCGGCGCTGCTCGGGCTGGACCTCGAGCAGCTGCTCCGACAGGGCCAGAACATGGCCGACGCGTGCCGCGCGGACAGTCCCGACAACCCCGGTCTCGTGCTCGGCGCGACGATCGGCGCCCTCGCGAAGGCGGGCCGCGACAAGCTCACGTTCATCGCCGACCCGGCGATCGCCCCGTTCGGCGCCTGGGTCGAGCAGCTCATCGCGGAGAGCACCGGCAAGCACGGCGTCGGGATCGTCCCGATCGATCGCGAGCCGCTCGGCCCCCCCGCGGTGTACGGCCCCGATCGGATGTTCGCGCGCCTCGTCCTGTCCGGCGCGCCGGGCTGGCGCAACGCCACCGACCCCCTGGTCGACGGGCTTGTCGCCGCCGGGCATCCGGTCCTCGAGATCGAGGTCGACCCCGATCTCGGCCTGGGCGCGGAATTCTTCCGCTGGGAGTTCGCGACCGCGGTCGCGGGAGCCGTGCTCGGAATCGATCCGTTCGACGAGCCGAACGTGACCGAGTCGAAGGACAACACGAAGCGCGTCCTGGCCCAATACCGGGAGCATGGGATGCTTCCGTCGTTCCAGCCGCTCGCCAGCGATGGGCCGCTGACGCTCGTCGGCGACGCCGCGCTCCGGCTCAGCGCGCAGGACGGGTCCGTGCAGGAGGAGCTGCGGCGGCACCTCGCGCGGCTCAAGCCGAATGGCTACATCGCGATCCAGGCGTACATGGCGCCGAGCCCGGAGCGGACCGAGACACTCGAGGCGATCCGCGTGCTGCTGCGGGACAGGACCCGGCGCGCGACGACGCTCGGGTACGGGCCGCGGTTCCTCCACTCGACCGGGCAGCTCCACAAGGGCGGCGCGCCGATCGGCTGGTTCCTCCAGCTCGTCGCGCGCCACCCGCACGACCTGCCGGTCCCCGGCGCCGGGTACAGCTTCGGAACGCTCATCGACGCGCAGGCGATCGGCGACTTCCAGGCGCTCGAGGCCCACGACCTGCCCGCTCTCCGCATCGACTGCTCGGACGACCCCGGGACCGGCCTCGACGCCCTCCGCCACACGCTCGAGCAGGTCCTCGAATGAGGCCGTCCGATCATCCGGCCCGTCCGGCACGCATGCGAGCACAACGACCCACGAAAGGCGGTGTCCGATGGCACGTCGCGCCCCGACGCTGACCCGTTCGGCCCCGCCCCGGCCGCAGGCGAATCCGCTGCGCGCGGGACTCCGGCTCGAGCGCGTGCCCGAGCCTGCCTGCGTGGTCGTGTTCGGCGCGACCGGCGACCTGACGCATCGCAAGATCCTGCCCGCGCTCTACAACCTTCGGCGCGTCGGGCTGCTTCCCCCGGAGACGACCGTCGTGGCGTTTGCCCGTCGGCCGTACACCGATGAGCAGTACCGTGCCGAGCTGAAGGAGGCCGTGGCGCAGTTCTCTCGCGTGCCGATCCAGGACGCGCTCTGGGACGACTTCGCGGCAGGGATCTTCTACCAGCAGGGCGAGTTCCACGACCAGGAGGCGTACAAGCGACTCAGCCAGCGGCTCGAGCAGCTGTCGGTCGCACGCGGGACACGCGACAACCGGCTCTTCTACCTGGCCACGCCGCCGAGCCTCGGCCCGACCATCATCGAGAACCTTGGCAAGGCGTCGCTCGACGCGGAGGGGCGCGGGCACGGGTGGTCGCGGATCGTCATCGAGAAGCCGTTCGGCCAGGACCTGGAGTCGGCGCGCGAACTCAACCGCGACGTCGGGCACGTGTTCCGGGAGTCGCAGGTCTACCGCATCGACCACTACCTCGGCAAGGAGACCGTGCGGAACCTGCTGGTGTTCCGGTTCGGCAACGGGATCTTCGAGCCGATCTGGAACCGCCGATACGTCGACCACGTGCAGATCACGGTGGCGGAGTCGCTCGGCGTCGAGGGGCGCGGCGCGTTCTACGAGGAGGCCGGCGCCAGCCGGGACATCCTGCAGAACCACATGCTGCAACTGCTCAGCCTCGTCGCGATGGAGCCGCCGATCGCGTTCGATGCGGACGACCTGCGCAACGAGAAGCTCCGGGTCCTGCGCGCCATCGACTGCGACTGGAACGAGGAACGGGTCGCGCACGACGTCGTGCGCGGGCAGTACGGCCCCGGATGGGTCGCCGGCAAGCCGGTGCCCGGCTACCGCGAGGAACCGGAGGTCGCGCGGGACTCGACCACGGAGACGTTCGTCGCGCTGCGGCTGCACATCCAGAACTGGCGCTGGGCCGACGTCCCGTTCTACCTGCGGACCGGGAAGCGGCTGGCCAAGCCGGCGACGGAGATCTCCGTCCAGTTCAAGCAGCCGCCGCTCGCGCTGTTCCACGACGTGCAGCAGAACCCCGAGCCGAACCTGCTCGCGATGCGGATCCAGCCCGACGAGGGCATCCTGCTGCGGTTCGTGGCCAAGGTGCCGGGGCTCGGGCTCGACGTGCGCAGCGTGAACATGGACTTCACGTACGGCTCGTCGTTCGTGAGCGACACCCCCGAGGCGTACGAGACGCTCCTGCTCGACGCGATGCTCGGCGACGCCTCGCTGTTCACGCGCGCCGACGAGGTCGAGGCGGCGTGGGCTGTCGTGTCGCCAATCGACCGGATGTGGGACCAGTGGGACCAGAGCGGCAACCGCCCGCAGTTCCCGAACTACGCGGCCGGGACCTGGGGACCCGAAGAGGCAGACCGGCTCATCGAGCGGGATGGCCGGCGCTGGCGGAGGCTCTGAGGCATGGCGGACGACACGCCGCGCCCGGGACGGGGTCCCGCCCCGGACCACGGTCCGGGGCCGCAGGAGGAGCACGAGGGGAGCGTGAGGCCCGCTCCTCGCGAAGCTCACGGGGGATCCGACGCGCGTGAGAGGGCTGCGGGGTCGGGGCAGGGCTCCGGGTCGGGGCAGGGCGCTGCTCCGGGCGGCGCGGCGGACGGGCGGGACGGGAACGATGCGGCGAAGGTCCCCGAGCTGAGGGCATCCCGACGCGAGGGCTCGGGCCGGCGCCGTCGCAACCTTCCCGTGCCCGTCACCGCGACTCCGATCCAGCCGGCCGGCCCCGAGACGACGCACCACTGGGACGCGCGGGCGGAGTCGGTTTCGGAGATCGAGAGCGAGCTGGCCCGGATCTGGGGACTCGCCGCGCGCGAGGCATCGCTGGAGGGCATGACGCCATCGGCCGAGGCGGACGCGTACGGCGACCCACGGTTCGCGCCGCGGATCGACCAGAGCCGGGACATCCGCGTCCGCGCGCGCACGAGCGTGCTCACGCTCGTCGTGGTCGCGACGCGTCCTGAGACCCTGGAGCGCACGCTCGACGTGATCGCCGAGCTCGCCGGCCGCCACCCGTCGCGGGCGATCATCCTCGCGCCCGGCGACCCCGACGGGCCCCCGGCGCTCGACGCACGGATCAGCCTCGAGTGCATGGTCCGGCCCGCGAGCGTCGCCGAGACGTGCGCGGAACGGATCCTCATGATGGCAAGCGGCGAGACGGCGCAACACCTCGCCGGGCTCGCGACGCCGCTGCTCATCCACGACCTGCCCGTCGTGCTGTGGTGGGCGGACGACCCGCCGCTCGGTTCGCGCCAGCTCCGCGAGCTGACCGAGACGTGCGACCAGCTGCTCATCGACTCGGGCGCGTTCCGCGACGACGGGGCGACTCGTCTCGCGGCGCTCGCCGTCCTCGTCTCCGGAGGCCAGGTCGCGGTCCACGACGTCGGGTGGATGCGCCTGACGCTCTGGCGGGAGCTGCTCGGCGGCTTGTTCGACCACCCGCTGCTGCTGCCCGAGCTGCCGAGTCTGCGCTCGGTCCGCCTGAACGTGCTGCGCCCCGGCGCGACGCTGCGCCTGTCCAAGGCCGCGCTCTTCGCCGGCTGGCTGGCCTCGGCGCTGGACCTCGACGTCGCGCACCCGCTCGAGCCGAAACGCAACTCGGAGAGCCTCGTCGGTGTGTGGACCGACGGGCACCGCGAAATCCGCGTGGAGTTCCGTCCCGTCCCCTCCGTCGGGCAGGTCGCGTCGGTCGCGAACGGTTCGCTGCAGCGCGTCGAGCTCGAGCTCGGCCGGGGACGGCGGCAGATCCGCGCCCGCGTCTCCCGCAACGCCGATCACCTGCTGGCGACGGCGGACTGGGACGGCGCCGAGGTGGCCCGGCGCGCCGGGCGGCTCGAACCGTTCGATGAAGGCCCGTACGTCGCGGAGAGCCTGAACAAGCTCGGGCACGACCGGATCTTCGAGGAGAGCGTGGCACGTGCGGCGCGCCTCGTGAGCGGGCACGCCTCGTGAGCCGCTGAGCGCAGCGGCCCACGAGGGACCGGCGCGTTCCCCCCGGACGCGAGCGTCGCGGCACGGTGACGGTCCGGCGGGAGAAACAGGAGGCAGCGATGGCGGGACCCCGGATCGACGTGGTGGAGAACGACCATGAGCTCGGGCGTCGTGGCGCCGAGTACGTGTTCACGTCGGTCGAGCGTGCGATCGACGAACGCGGCCACGCCCACGTCGCGCTCACGGGCGGCAGCACCGCGGTCACCCTGTACCGCGCGATCGCCTCCTCGCCGGACCGGGACCGGATCGACTGGCGCAACGTCGATCTCTGGTGGGGCGACGACCGGTTCGTGCCGTTCGACCATCCCGAGTCGAACGTCGGGCTCGTGCAGGACACGCTCCTCGGGTCGCAGCTGCTCAACCCACCGGCGATCCGCGGCCAGCGCTACGCGCAGCGACCCTCCGCCGCGGGGAACGGCGGTCGCTTCCAGGGTCCCGGCGAGGAGCCGGCGGGGATCGTGGTCCCGCTCGGCAACGTCCACCCGTTCCCCATCCCGGAGGCGCAGGCCGACGGATCAGGCCGCGACGGGTGCGCCCGCATGTATGCCGGGGAACTGACCGCACTGATGCCGCTCGACGCCCGCGGCCTGCCGATCTTCGACCTCGTGCTGCTCGGCGTCGGGCTGGACGGGCACTTCCTGTCGTGCTTCCCCGGCAGCCCGCTGGTCGACGCGCCGGCGCCGCCGATCTGTTCCGGTGCGCCCGCGCCGACGACCGCCAGCCCGCACGTTCCCCGCGTGACGATCTCGCCCCGCCTCACCGAGATCGCGCGCGACATGCTCGTCCTGGCGAGCGGCGAATCGAAGGCCGGCATCATCTCGACGGTCCTCACCGGGCCACGAGACCCGAACCGGTACCCGTCGCAGATCGCGGCGCGGCAGGGGGCAACGTGGATGCTCGACGCCGCCGCGGCGTCGCAGCTGGCGGAGCCGATGCGGTCGGCGCGCTGAGCGTCAGGCCGTGCGGGCGCGAAGGCGTCCCGCGAACACTCCCGACCAGGCGGTCGAGATCACCCAGCCGATCGCGAGGCCGATGATCGCGGCCCCGACGATGTCGTCCACCCAGTGGACGCCGGCGAGCACGCGCGCCGCCCCGACGAGCGCGACGATCACCACCGTCAGCGCCTTCGTTCCGCGTCCGACCCGGGCCGCGAGCATCGCCATGCCGCCGCTGACGTGATCGCTCGGGAAGCTGGCGTCCGCAGCGTGCGGGAAGAGTGGCTGCTGCCCGAGCGCGACGAACGGTCGTGCTTCGGGCAGGACCTGGCCGATGAAGTGCGCGGCGACGAGCGCGATGCCGACCGCGAGGATTCCGGGAAGCAGCCGCAGGACCGTCCTGACGACGCGGTCGCGCGGCGAGCCACCGGCCGCCCACAGCGCGCCGAGCCCGACGACGAGCACCGCCAGGAAGATGCCGTACTGTGCCATGTCGGAAACGGCGTGCGTGACGATCGACGGCACGGACGCGTCCCACTGGAACACCGACGACGAGACGGCGCGACTGAGCGGATCGGGCACGGGCATGCTCCTGCTGGGGTGGCCGGGACAGTATCGCGGCAGGACGCGAAATGCCGGTGAGAACCGGGTGAAGTGTTCTATACCCCGGGTGCGCGCTCCATCCCCGGCAGGCGGTGGCGTGTCGCTCCGGCATCGCCGGACGGCGCAGGGCCGTGACCGAGCGGCGAGGCAACAAACGGGGCGGCCTGACCCGACAGTACCTACCCCGACGGCGCCTTCGGCTGCCCGCAAGTCCCATTGCGGCCGGCGCCGGACGCCGCGATCCTTCGGCGCAGGGGTTCTGGCGCCGATGGCTTCCGTCCGCTGCATCTTCTGCGGCACTTCGAACAGCGATCGCGACGCGTTCTGCCGACTGTGCCGTTCGCCTCTGCGCTCCCTGATGCCGGAGGCGACGAACGTCGACTACGAGAAGGTCGGGCTGCCCCGCGGCCCGCGTCCGGTGCGCGCCGTCCTCATCGCCATCGCCCTCGTGCTCCTCGTCGCCGCCACCGCCCTCGGGGCTGGTGGGCCTCTGGGCGATCTCGCAGCGCGCGTCGTTCCCGGGCTCGGACGTCCCGCAGTCTCCACGGTCACGCCGGGCTCTCGCCCTTCAGGCGTGCCGGGCGGCGCGGCACCGGCGACGCAGGGTCTCGGCCCGGTCGTCTCACCGGATCGTGCCGCTTCGGGCGCGACGGAGGACGCGCGGTGCGGCAAGAGCGGCACCGCCGGTGGGGGCTCGAGTTCGACCGAGCGCCGCGACAACCTGCCGTGTCAGACACACCCGCCGAAGACCACCCGCGATGCCAGGGCCGGCGCGACACCGCGCCCGGCGGGGACGCCTCGTCCGACGAAGTCGCCGGAGGCGCGGGCGGACGGCGGCGCCGCGAGAGCCGAGGGGACGGCGTCAAGGGCACCGTGACCGCATCGAACGCCGCGAGCGGCCGGGACGACGGCACGTCCGGCGGATCGTCGAAGACCGCCGGCGGAGCGAACGGCTCGCCCGGTCGCTGAGCCGTCGCGAGGCGAGCGCAGAACCCGGAGTCGCGGCGTCGACGCCGGCCGAGGCGGCGGGTGAGGACACGCCCACGCAGAACGCCGACAAGCGCGCGGGCGGCCCGGCGCCCATCCCCGCCCCGAAGTAGGCTTGCAGGGATGCCCTCCTCCGCGACGGGAACCGTCCAGGCGCGGACGACACCCGGCCCTCGCCGCGGCATGTCCGCCCTTGCACACCGGAACTTCCGGCTGTTCTTCTTCGGACAGCTGATCTCGGTCGTGGGGACGTGGATGCAGTCGCTCGCCCAGGGCTGGCTCGTCCTGCAGTTGACGAAGGATCCGTTCGTCCTCGGCGTCATCAGCGCGATCCAGTTCGCTCCCGTCATGGTCTTCGGGCTCTTCGGCGGCCTGATCGCGGACGCGCTGCCGAAGCGGACGACCCTGGTGGCGACGCAGAGCGCCTCGGGCATCCTGGCGCTGATCCTGTGGGCGCTCACGGTGACTCACCAGGTGCAGGCCTGGCACATCGCGATCCTCGCGCTCCTGCTCGGCTGCGTGAACACCGTGGACATGCCGACGCGGCAGGCATTCGTCGTCGAGATGGTGGGACGGGATGACGTCGTGAACGCGGTGGCCCTGAACTCGGCCGCGTTCAACGCCGCGCGGATCATCGGACCCGCGATCGCCGGGCTGATCATCGGCCTCGTCGGCATCGCGATGTGCTTCCTGCTCAACGGCCTGAGCTACGTCGCCGTGATCGTCGGGCTCCTCGCGATGCGGTCCGCGGACCTGCGCGCCCTGGGCACCTACCGGTTGAGCCGCAGCCTTGGCGCCGTGATCGCCGATCTGGCCGACGGCCTCCGGTACGTGCGACGGACCCCGGTGGTCCTGCTCGCGGTGGTCGTCGTCGGGATCGTCTCGACCGTCGGCCTGAACCTCAACGTGCTCGTGCCGGTCTTCGCGGCGGACGTCCTGAACGTCGGCGCGACGGGGTTCGGGTTCCTGATGGCAGCGACCGGGGTCGGCTCGCTCATCTCCGCGCTGGCCATCGCATATCTCGGCCGATCATCGCCGCGGATCATGCTGCTCGGAGCCGGGATCCTCGGCCTCCTGCAGGCCGTGCTCGTGGTGGTCCACCTCATGCCGGTGGCGCTGGTCTGCCTGTTCGGCGTCGGCTTCGGGAGCATCGCGATGGCCGCGACGGCCAACACATCCATTCAGCTTGCAGTCCCTGACGACCTGCGCGGGCGCGTCATGAGCGTCTACATGACGGTCTTCGCAGGTTCGACTCCGATCGGCGCGCTGTTCGCGGGCGCGCTCGCGGCGGAGTTCGGGGCGGCGATCGCATTCGGCGTCGGCGGCGGCCTCTCGTTCGGGGTGGTGGTCGTGGCCTACCTGCTCGCACGGCCCTGGCTCGCGCAGTGGCGGGGGATCCGGGCGGCCTGAACGGGCGAAGCGCGTCAGGCCCCTGTCGTTCCTGCCCGCGCGGCGCCCGCCATCCCCGCGCTCCCGGCCCGCACGACGCTGTCCGCGCATAACCTAGGCAGGAAGGGCAGCCGTCTGGCAGAATGCCTCGGTATGAGCGGTTTGCTGTGAGCAGACGGGCAACCGGGATGGATCAGGAGATGCCGGCTGATCGGCAGGTCCGGGTCGGCGTTGCGGCGGAGATGCTCGGTCTGTCCCTCGACACGCTGCGGCGCTGGGAGAGCGAGGGCCGGCTCCGCGTGGGGCGATCGGAGGGCGGCCAGCGGCTCGTCCCGCTCTCCGAGGTCACGCGCCTGCTGGCCGAGCGGCCGTCCGCGACGGACGACGCCCCGGTTGCGCAGTCGGCGCGAAACCGGTTCCCGGGGATCGTGACGCGGATCCAGCGCAACGACCCGATCGCGGTCGTCGAGATCCGCGCGGGTCCTCACCGCGTCGTCAGCATCATGACGTCGGAGGCAGTCGACGAGCTCGGGCTCGAGGTCGGACAGGAGGCGGTCGGCGTGGTCAAGGCGACCAACGTGGTCGTCGAGGTGCCGACCACGCGGTCCGCGCGACCGGCGTCGCGCGAGTGATGCGCGGCACGACCCGCGGCGCCGCCGCACTGCTCGTCTTCGCGATCGTGTCGGGATGCGGCTCGAGCGCTGTCGCAACCGCACGCCCGTCCCAGGCGCGTCTCGTGGTCTTCGCCGCGGCCTCCCTGTCGACGGCGCTTGCCACCGCCGTGCCCGCATTCGAGCAGACCCATCCCGGCGTCACATTGACCGTCTCGCCCGGGGCCTCGTCGGCGCTCCGGGTGCAGATCGAGCAGGGCGCGCCCGCGGACGTGTTCCTCTCCGCGGACACGGTGAACGCGACGGCGCTCGTCGGCGAGAAGCTCACGAACGGAGGTGCGACGCCGTTCGCCGGCAACGAGCTGACCGTCATCGTGCCCGCGTCGAATCGTGCGGGCATCACCTCCCCCGCCGACCTTGCGCGCCCGGGCGTGCGCGTCGTGGCGGCCGGGTCGCAGGTCCCGATCACGAGGTACGCCGAGCAGGTGGTCGCCAACCTGGCGCGGCAGCCGGGCTACCCGGCGAACTTCGCTGCGAAGTACGAGTCAAACGTGGTTTCGCACGAGGACGACGTGTCCGCCGTGGTGGCGAAGGTCGCGCTGGGCGAGGGCGACGCGGCGATCGTGTACGTCACCGACGCGAAGGCGTCAACGGAGGTGCACGCGATCCCGCTTCCCGCGGCCGCGAACGTCCCGGCGACCTACGACGGGGTCGTCATCGGAACGTCGGCGCACCTCGCCGACGCGCACGCGTTCCTCGCCTGGCTCGCCGGTCCGCCTGGCCGCTCGGTGCTCGCACGATTCGGCTTCCTGCCCCCGCCGTGATCGTCCCGTCGACATCGGTCGGCGATCCGCACGCCCGACGCCGGGATCGCCCCGGGGGGCGGCCGCCCGGAGATGGCGCGCGACGAGGTCGGCGGGGAGAGCGCCGGCCGGCATGACGCGGACGGAGGTTGCGACCGGCACGCCGGGGCGCGCGACAACCTCTTCACGCCGCGGGGGCGTGCCCGGCGTCGTCGTCGCAGCGGCCGTGGCGATCGGCCTCGTGTTCCTTGCCCTGCCGATCGCCACGCTGGTAGGCCGCGCCGTGCTCGGCGGGTCGATCGAGTCCGCCGTCACGGCGCCCGTCCTGCAGGCGCTCACGCTCAGCCTCGCCACCACCACCGTGAGCCTCGTGCTCACGCTCGTGTTCGGACTGCCGCTCGCGTGGCTGCTCGCCCGCCGCACGTTCCGCGGTGCGTCGGTCATCGAGGCGCTCGTCGACCTGCCGATCGTGCTGCCGCCGTCCGTGGCCGGCCTCGCCCTGCTGCTCGCGTTCGGCCGGGAGGGCGTGCTCGGACGGCCGCTCGCGGATGCTGGTATCGCACTGCCCTTCACGACGGCCGCGGTGGTGCTCGCGCAGGCGTTCGTCGCGGCGCCGTTCTTCGTGCGGAGCGCGAGGACGGGATTCGCGGGGGTCGACCGGTCGGTCGAGGATGCCGCGCGCGTCGACGGGGCGAGCGAGATCGGCGTCGTCCGGCACGTGACGCTCGCGCTCGCACGTCCCGCGCTCGCGGCCGGCCTCGTGATGAGCTGGGCGCGGTCGCTCGGCGAGTTCGGCGCGACGATCATGTTCGCCGGCAACATCGGCGGGCGAACCCAGACGCTGCCGCTGCTCGTCTACGCCCAGTTCGAGGGAGGGGCGCTTGACCAGTCGATCGCGGCCGCGGCGATCCTCGCGCTCGCGGCATTCGGCGTGCTCGTCGCCGTCCGCGTGCTCCGCTGGGGCTGGGTGATCGACGCACGCGTCGCGCCGTAGGACGTCGTCCCGCACGCCAGTCGGCGTTCACGCCCGGGGCACGCTCGGCCCGATCCTGCCGACGCGGCCGCAGCCGCTGCTCCCCGGCGGCGCGCACGAACGCGGCTGGGCGACCTGCGGCCCTACACGGGCAGCGCGATCAGCATGATCCCGGCGAACGCGAGCGCGACGCCCGCGAGGTGCTGGCGCGACAGGCGCTCCGACAGGAACAGCCACGCCAGCACGACGGTGACGGCCGGGTACAGCGACGCGACCACCGCAGACGGCCCGAGCATCCCCACCGAACGGGCCGCCAGAAACCCGAGATTGCCGAGCGTGTCGCCGAGGCCGCAGAGGAGGATCAGCGGCGTCGCGACACGGCGCAGGTCGTGCGTCTGGCCCGTCGCGACGAGCCCGGCGCCGGTCACGACGATCGACCCGGCGCGTGCGATCGGCAGCGGCCACCACGACCCGGCGCCGGCCGCGATCGCCCGGTCCATCCCAACGAAGTACGCGGCGAACCCCAGCCCCGCGAACAGCGCGAGCCACACGCCGCCGCGCCCGTCTCCGCCCTCACCCTCGCCGGGCCGCGAAACGAGCGCGACCGCCGCGAGCGCGGCGAGGATCCCGACGACCTGGCCGCGGGTCAGCTGCTCACCGAACACGTGGCCGGCGAGCACCGGCAGCCCTGCGCCGACCACTGCGGCGACGGGCGCCACGAGGCTCATCGAGCCGGTCGCGAGCCCCCGGTAGAACGCCAGCAGGCCGATGACGCCGGCGATCCCGGCGGCCGCGGACCACGCGACCCCCGCGGGGCTCGGAAACGAGTCACCGGACAGCAGCGCGAACGCCAGCGCGAACCCGAGGCCCACGGACTCCATCGCGACGCCGACGAGGAGCGCGCCGGCGCGCCGCGTCGCGACCCCGCCGGCGAAGTCCCCGACGCCCCAGCTCAGTGCCGCCGCGAGCGCGAACCCGAGGCCCGCGACGCTCAGACCGCCCCCGCCGCAACTCGTCCGGCGTCGACCTCGGCCGGCCCGGGAAGCTCGACGATGAGGTCGGCAAGCGCGTCGTATCGATCGTCGTCGGTCAGGTACAGCACCTGGTGCTCGGCGGCCAGCTCGCGGAGCACCGCGAGTGCGCGCGTCGCCCGCTGCCGGTCGAAACCCAGGAACGGGTCGTCGAGCACGAGGAACGGGCGCAGGAACCCGGTGACCTGCCGCGCCAGCGCAAGCCGGGCGGCGACGTACACGAGCGCCAGCGTCGAACCCGACAGCGCTCGCGCGTCCACCCAGTCGCCGCGCTCGGGCGACCACAGCCGGATCGACAGGTCGGCGCCGTCCACCTGGACACGGCGGTACCGCCCGCCCGTGATCCGTTCGACGTCGCGCTGCATCCGCCGCTCCACGAAACGGGCGGCCTCGCGCATCGTCGCGCTCTCGGCCGTGCGCAGCGCCTCGAGCGTTCCGGAGAGGATCCTCCGGCGGCGCGCGAGACGGTCGCGGCGCAGCCGGGCCTCCTCGAGCGCCTCGACGAGCGACGACACGCCGTCCGGATCGGCGGGCGTGGCCTCGACCGCCTCGCGCGCCGCGGCCACACGCTCCTGGGATCTGGCGAGCGCGATCTCCCCCGACGCAACCGCGGCGTCGTACCGCGCGCGGTGCCCCGCGGGATGCTTGCCGATCTCGCCCATCTGCCCGAGCAGCTGTCGCCGAAGTTCGGCGTCGGCCGCTGCGCGATCGCGCAGCACGGCGACGTCCTCCCGTTCGGGGGGGTCGCCGAGCAGCGACGCGAATTCCGCGCGCAGCTGCTCGATGCGCGCGACGTGCGCCTCCTCCTGGTTCAGCAGGTCCTCGGCCGCCGCGGAGTCGCGAACCCCGAGCCCGGCGAGCTGCGCCTCGCGCGCCTTCTGGTTCTGGCGGAGCTGCTCCTCGATGGCGGATCGCCCCCGCAGCCTGCGGCTCACCTGCTCCGCGCGGAGGTGTT
The DNA here is from genome assembly GCA_021785175.1 of Chloroflexota bacterium. Lineage (GTDB taxonomy): Bacteria > Chloroflexota > Limnocylindria > Limnocylindrales > CSP1-4 > JAJYNJ01. Next base: position 34,476 of record JAJYGH010000064.1, read on the forward strand.
TCTGGTAGTTCACGTCGAAGGCGAGCCGGTGGCGCCGGATCGCGTACCAGGCGGATGCCGCGCCCGCAAGCGCGAGCACGATCCCGATGACGGGGACGGGCATCGGCGTCACGAGCGCGACGATGATCCCGACGATCGCGAGGGCGATGGCGGCGATCGCGAGCGGCCGCCAGCGAGGCGCCGGGCGCATGATCTCGCCCTGCACCATCACCTCGTCGCCGAGTTCGGCCGTCAGCTCCGCAATCGTCCGGTCGAGCTCGCGCAGCCTCACCGTCCCCTCGCGCAGGATCGCGACCGGCAGCGTCGACGGGTGCGTCGCCTCCTTGTCCGCGATCTCCTCGCGGACCACGGACGCGCGCTGGAACCGCTCGTGGCGGGCCTCCGCCTCCTCCTGCTCGGCCAGCAGGCGGACCGCCTCCTCGGCCGTGGCAAGCAGCTCCCGATCGCTCTCGAGCTGCGCCTCGGTCTCGGCCAGCTCGGTCTGGGCACCCCAGAGCGCTTCCTGGTCGGCCAGCAGCTTCTGCAGCGATTCCTGCCCTGCCGCGACCTCCCGCTCGAGCCGCGTGACCTCCGAGTCCGCGGCGGCGAGCGGTCCGGGCGTGGGCAGGCCGGCGCCGTCGATGGCGGCGACGAGCCCCTCGAGTTCGCGCAGGTTCCGCGCGAAGGCGCGGTCGCCGGCAGACACGGACGCACCGAGGCGTTCGCGGAACGGCGCGTCGTCGCGGGCGAGCGTCGCGATGTCGGCGTGGTCGAGCACCGCCACCGAGCGGAAGAACGCGAGTGTCGGAAGCCCGGTCAGCTCGCCGATGCGGCGCTGCGCGGCGTCGCCGTCGAGCCGCCCGTCAGGGACCTGCAGATCGATCTGCGCCGCAGGCGAGAGGCTGCGCGCGATCCGGAATGGCGTCTCCTCGTCCCCGTCCGCCTCGACGTCGAGCTCAACGGAGGTCGGCGCTCGGCCGTCCGCCTGCCAGCGCCGCAGCTGGGCGTCCGGCTCGGTGGTCCGCCCGTACAGCGCGATCTCGATCGCGCGCCTGATCGACGACTTCCCGGCCTCGTTCGTCCCGCGCACGATGGTGAGCCCGGGCGCTGGACGGATCTCGAGATCGGCGTGCCGCTGGAGCTCCCGGAGGTGGAGCCGCGTGATGCGCATCGCGTTCCTCGCTCAGACCGGCATGCCGGTGGAGGCGGCCAGCAGGCGAGTCCCCCACTCGAGCTGCTCGCCCAGTTCGCGGGCGTCCGACGTGCGCCCCTCGGCGACCGCCGCGGCCATCCGGGTGCCGACGTCGCGAACGAACGCGCCCGCGATCGACTCCGGCACCGGCTCCGGCGGCGGGGGCGGGGACGCGGTCGCGGCATCGACGATCCGCAGATGGAAGAACCCGGGCCCAAGGCGGGCCTCGAGCGCGGCCTCGTCGATGCGGAGCTCGGGGCCACGGAGCCCGGTCAGGCGGACGTCGCACGCGAGGTCGGGATCGGCGAGCGCCGCGAGGTGCTCGGCCAGCGCGGCCTCGTCGGCGAAATCGCTCGCCGGGAGCTCGAGGCGAAGACGCCTCGTCCGCCCCACGATGCGCGCCTCGATCCGGACGCGGTCCCTCGCGGCTTCGTCGATCGTCACCAGCAGCGCACGACCGACGTCGCCCGCCGGCCCCACGGATTCGAGCGGGCCAGGGTCACCGTAGCTGCCCGGCCCGCCGCCCGCGGTGCGGAGCGTCATCGATCCGCCGAGGGCAAGGTAGTGGAGACCGGACGCCGCCAGCGCGGCATCCGAGGGCGGCTCCGCGCCCTGCGGGAGATGCGCGACCCCCAGCTTGACCCGGACGCCCGGCTCGTCCTCGTCGCGCGGCGCCACCAGCGTCTCGTCGATCGTGGTCGTCTCGTCGGCGGCGTACGCGCGGATGGCGACATCGAGGGCGGGCAGCACCAGTGTGGGCCGGTGCGGGTCGAGCACGTGGACGCGGTCGGCTCCCGCGACCCCGCCGAGCGCCGCGAGGTCCCACGTCCGGTACGCGGACGCCGGTCCGTCGGCGTCCAAATCGCCGGGAAGCAGCGCGACCGTCAGGCCGGCCGAGACGGCCCGTCCGAGTGCGCGCGCCGCGCGCTCGACCGCCCGGCGCGGCTGCGCGTTCGTGTCGAAGAGGTCGCCCGCGACGATCACCAGCGCGGCGTGCTCGGAAACCGCGAACGCGAGGGCCCGCTCGAACGCGTCCCACTGCCGCTCGCGCTGGCGCGCGCCTGCGGATCCGAGCTCCGGGTGGGCGGCGCCCAGGCGCACGTCCGACATGTGCAGGAGGCGGAGCATGTCCCGGTCTCCCTCCACTCAGGGCTCCCCAGCCCGACAGGGCCTCGGGCCGATTCCGAGCGCTGGCGGCCCGAACAACCTCGAAAGCGCCGACGCGTGCCACCGCCCACGTGGGCCCGCCGGCTCCTGCCGCATTGTGCCACCCCTGAGGCACGTCGCGAAGGGGCCGGAAACAACGCAGGGCCGGCTCGTGTGCCGCGGTTGTCCCTGCGCGACGGCGGATGCTAGTCTTGCCCGGCAACCGGTGCGCCCCGCTCAGGGACCTCGGCAGACACCTGGGTCGCGCGGCGCCCGTACCGATCCGGCGCGCGCCGCAATCCCCGTCTGCCCGTCCCCGGCCGGTGCCGCCGGTGGCACGTCCCGAACCACGCGCTCAGGAGGCACCGGGTGTCCTACGTCGATCGAACCCTGACCTGCGTCGACTGCGGAGTCGAGTTCGTCCACTCCGCCGCCGATCAGGAGTTCTATCAGCAGAAGGGGTTCACCTCCGACCCACGACGCTGCCCAAGCTGCCGCGCCAGTCGGCGCGCGGCTCGGGAGTCGGGCGGCTACGACCTGCGGGAGATCGGGGGCCCGCGGGGCTACGAGCGCGGCGGCGACCGTCCGATCCGCGAGTACTTCGCCGTGATCTGCTCGCGCTGCGGCAACACGGCCCAGGTGCCCTTCAAGCCGCGCATGGACCGCCCGGTCTACTGCTCGGACTGCTTCCGGGCAGTCCAGTCGTCGCACTGAGCGAGGGATGAGCGAGGACCGCGAGCCGGGGGCGCGCCCGGTGGGCGTGCCGCTCTGGTCGCCGGACGCGCGTCCCGCTCCATTCCCGGCCTCACCGCCCCTCCCCGGCGTTCCCGTCCCATTGGAGGCCGATCCGCACGACCTGCGGGCCGATCCGCACGACCTGCGGGCCGATCCGCACGACCTGCGGGCCGATCCGCACGACCTGCGGGCCGATCCGCACGACCTGCGGGCCGATCCGCACGACCTGCGGGCCGATCCGCACGAGCAGCTCTGCGACGCCCTCCGCGGCGTCCGTGCCGCCCTGCTCGACATGGACGGCGTCGTCGTGCTCAAGGGCCGGCCGATCGAGGGTGCCGGCCAGGCGATCGCCTCGCTCCGGGCGCGCGGCATCCCGTTCCGCTTCCTCACGAACAGCTCGCTCTGGAACCGCGACAGCCTGGCGGCGCGGCTGAGCGGCGCGGGCATCGGCGTGCGGGCAGACGAGATCGTGACGGCGCTCTCGGCGAGCGCGGCGCTGGCTGCGCGTCGATGGCGCGACCGTCCGATCTATGTCCTCGCCGCGCCCGACGGCCTCCGCGAGTTCGACGGCCAGTGGCTCGTCGGCGACGATGAGGCTGCGCAACTCGGGCGCGACGCGCCGGCGCGCGTCGCCGCGGTCGTGGTCGGGGACGCGGGCCCGGGCTTCACGTACGAGCGGCTGAACGCGGCGTTCCGGCTCGTCCGCGGCGGAGCCCGCCTCGTTGCCGTCCACCGCAACCGCTGGTGGCTCACGCCCGAGGGCGAAACGATCGACTCCGGCGCGTTCGTCCGCGCGCTCGAGTACGCGTGCGGGCGCCGCTCGCTCCTCGTCGGCAAGCCGTCCCCGGCGTTCTTCTCGGAGGCGCTCGCGTCCCTGTGGCGCGCAGGCGGCACGGTTGCCGGGGACCCCGCGCTCGACCGTCGCGACATCCTCATGGTCGGGGACGACCTGCAGTCCGATATCGCCGCGGCCCGGCGCGTCGGGCTTCGCGCCGCGTTCGTCCTGTCCGGCAAGCACGGCCCGCGCGACCTCGACCTGGCGCGGCGCCGCGGCCGCCAGGGGCTGCCGGACGCCGTTGCGACTTCGCTCGCGGAGATCGTCGCCGCCCTCGGCTGACCGTCGCGGGCCGATCAGTGCCCGGGCCTGCCGGTGACCGCCCAGTCGCCCCGCCGTCGCTGGCGCCGATCATCGCCGCTAGACTGGCCCTCGCCGCCCTGCGCGACGACGGCAGTCGTGCGGCGGCAATGCGCACGTTGACGAGGATATGGCGATGACGAGCGCGGCCGAACCGCGGATCAAGGTCACCTACGCGACGCTGCGGAACGACAACGAGCAGCTGCACCGCGACTACGAGGCGGGCCTGGAGCGCGCGCGAGCCGAGCTCGGCCAGACGCACCCGCTGTACGTCGGCGGCCAGTCCCGGCAGGGCGAAGGCACGTACGAGGATCACTCCCCGATCGACGGGACGCTCGTCGGCCGTTTCGCCAAAGGCACCCGCCAGGATGTGCGGGACGCGATCGCCGCGGCGCGGGCCGCGTTCCCGGCGTGGAGCGGGCGGCCCTGGCAGGAGCGCGTGGCGCTGCTCCGCCGCGCGGCCGACATCATCAGCGAGCGCCAGATGGAGTTCTCGGCGCTCACGGCGATCGAGGTCGGCAAGAACCGGCTGGAAGCGCTGGGCGACGTCGAGGAAACGGCCGACTTGATCCGCTGGTACTGCGACCAGGTCGAGCAGCACGACGGCTTCGACCACCCGATGGGCAATCTCGGCGACGAGACGGTGCACACGCGCTCGGTGCTCAAGCCGTTCGGAGTGTGGGCCGTGATCGCACCGTTCAACTTCCCGGCGTCGCTGTTCGGCGGCCCGGCCGGCGGCGCGCTCGTGGCCGGCAATTGCGTCGTGCTCAAGCCAGCCTCGGACAGCAGCCTGATGGGCCTGAAGCTGTACGAGGCGTTCGTCGACGCGGGAATCCCGGGCGGCGTCGTGAACTTCGTGACGGGGCCCGGCTCGACGGTCGGGGCGGAGCTGGCGGAGAACCCGGGCGTCGATGGGTTGACGTTCACCGGCTCGTACGAGGTCGGGTTCGACCTGTACCGGCACTTCGCGAAGGACTTCCCGAAACCCGTCATCGTCGAGATGGGCGGCAAGAACCCCGCGATCGTGACCAAGTCGGCCGACCTCGAGGAGGCCGCCGAGGGCATCATGCGGTCAGCCTTCGGGTTCGGCGGGCAGAAGTGCTCCGCGTGCAGCCGCGTCTACGTTGAGCGCGAGGTCAAGGACGAGCTCGTCCGGCTGCTCGTCGACAAGACGAAGGCGATCTCGATCGGCGACCCGAACGACCGGCAGAACTGGCTCGGCCCGGTGGTGAACCAGGCGGCGGTCGACAAGTACGAGCAGGCAGTCGCGGAGGCACGCCGGGACGGCACGGTCGTGGTCGGCGGCGAGCGCCTGACCGGCGGCATCTACGACAAGGGCTACTACGTCGCGCCGACGATCGTCGACGGCCTGCCGTTCGACCACCGGCTGTTCCGCGAGGAGCTGTTCGTCCCGTTCGTCGTGGTCGGGACGGTCGACTCGCTCGACCAGGCGATGGGGCTCGCGAACGACAACGTCTACGGGCTCACGGCGGGCTTCTACGGCGAGGACAAGTCCCAGATCGATGCGTTCCTGCGGGCGATCCAGGCGGGCGTCGTCTACGTGAACCGGCGTGCGGGCGCGACGACGGGTGCGTGGCCCGGCGTGCAGCCGTTCGGCGGCTGGAAGGGCTCCGGGACGACGGGGAAGTCCGGGGGCGGCTTCTACTACGTGCAGCAGTACATGCACGAGCAGAGCCAGACGGTCATCGACTGAGGGTCGACGGGGCGGCACGCCCCTGGCGACGGCACGCCCCCCGCGCCGGCATGTTCCTTGCGCCGGCACGCCCCTCGCGCCGCCGGCGGCCGCGCACCCTCGCCTCGCTTCAGCCGCTCCCGCGACGGCACGCCGCCTCACCCACACGCCGGCACGCCCCTCGCGCCGCCGGCGGCCGCGCACCCTCGCCTCGCTTCAGCCGCTCCCGCGACGGCACGCCGCCTCACCCACACGCGACGTCCGTAGGGGGTCCGGTCTCGCCGGGCACCCCTGCTTCATCGACCGCGCCTGAGCCCCGCCCGACCCGGCCAACACCGTCATCCGCAGGCCCGCTCTTCACTGGGCCGCCACCCTCGGCGCGGCTACCGTCGACGCCAGGCGAACACCCGAGTCGCCGCGACGTCGCACCACACGAGGCCCGGCCCGGTCGGCGGCTCGGCGGCCTCGGCCAGCCCGCGCGCCCAACCCGCCGAGGACGCGGGGAATCGCGCGGCGAACACCTCCGCGTAGCGCGCGACGAGCTCGCGGTTCCTGCGGCTTGCCCTCACGACCCAGCAGCCGCAGACCCTGTGGTCGCGATCGGGAAACATCCCGAGCGCCAGCGCGTCGAGGTCCACCAGCTTCCGGTCGAACGACCGTGCTGCCGCGCCGATGTCGCCGATCGTGTTCCAGCACTCGACGAGCACCAGCGTGGCGCTCGCGTCGTCGCGCAGGCACACGTCCGCGGAGCCGCCCCACGATGACGGTCGGGTCGGCATCTCCACCATGCGGCGGCGGCCCGACGCACGGGAGAGCCGGAGCACCAGTTCCTGGATCGCGAGGTGCCCCGCGTCGACCGGCTGCTCGTGCGGATCCCGTGACAGCCGCGCGAGGAACTGCACGTCGAGGGCAACCGCGAGGCGATGCCACGTCGCCAGCGACATCGAGCCCCCGCGCCCGCGCTCGAGTTCGCTGATCGTGGCTTGGGACGTCGCCGCCCGCCGCGCCAGTTCCGCCTGCGTCCAGCGCCGCCGCGTCCGGATCTCCCGCACCTGCCCACCGAGATCGGCAAGCTGCGCGCGCTCCCGCCGGGCCGCCTCGCTGAGCACGTGGCTCGTCCTGGGTCGTGCCATATCCTCCACAGCATTGCCGGAGGGGGTTACCGCACGATTAGCGGGAGCTTCGCCGGCAACTGACGCGCGCCTGCGGCCGAAGCCGTGGAGCAAGGCCGGGATCCCAGCGTCGTACGAGGCTGGAGCGTGCTCGGCGGGCGCGTCCGAAAGCGGTCCGCGAGCGGCCGCGACGCCGGTCAGTCGGGTGCACGTGGTCAGGCGTGGGGCTTCCGCCGCGCCACACCCCATCGGCATCAGCCTGGGGGATAACGGACGTCACATCGGGCGTCCGAGGGGCCACGTCGGCCCGAAACGGACCTGCAGCGGTGGAGGGCGGCCGGGCGGCGACGCCTCCCGGACCAGTGGAGCCCGCGGGTCGGAGATGGCACACCGGCTCGCTCCCTCGCCGTCGTCGCTGCGGCCTTCCTCGGTGTCGACCCCGCCCGCCCGCGCGGCCCCGCCCCGCCGGCGTCGACCGGCTCCTCCACCACGCCCACGTCGTCCTGACCGAGGGCGCCAGCTACCGGCTCGCCGAGGCGACCGCGGGGAAGGGGGTCGTGCCGCTCGGCTGACCCCAACGGGAGATCAGCTGTCCGCCGGCGTGGAGATCACGTGTCCGCGAAGAGGGAGATCTCGTGTCCGCCCAGGAGGAAGTGCCGCTGTCCGTTGACACCTCGCCCCGCCGACGACGACGCGCAACGATGCGCACCCGCGCGCCACCACGCCCCGCCGGCGTCGACCCCGCCCGCGCGGGGAAGGGGGTCGTGCCGCTCGGCTGACCCACCACGGGAGATCGGCTGTCCGCCGGCGTGGAGATCACGTGTCCGCGGAGAGGGAGATCTCGTGTCCGCCCAGGAGGAAGTGCCGCTGTCCGTTGACACCTCGCCCCGCCGACGACGACGCGCAACGATGCGCACCCGCGCGCCACCACGCCCCGCCGGCGTCGACCCCGCCCGCCCGCGCGGCCCCGCCCCGCCGACGACGACGCGACACCCGCGCGCACCTGCGCGCGCAACCGAGGCACGCCCAGGTCGCAAGGCCCAGGCGTGAGCCGGCGATCTGCCGCAAACCGTCATCCGCTCGGTGCCTGCACGCCGGCGCGGGGCCCGAGCCCCTCGCGGCCCGCCGCCCCTCGCGGCCCGCCGCCCCTCGCGGCCCGCCGCCCCTCGCGGCCCGAGCCCCTCGCGGCCCGAGCCCCTCGCGGCACGCCGCCCCATGTACACTGGTCGGAGCATCCAGCCTGCATAAGCCGTATGCATTCCCGCCCCCGGCGGCCGCATCCCGATCGAGGGCGACAGCGGCGCCCGCCCGGGCGCCACGCGCACGGAGCCGCCCATGACCGAGCTCGCACGTCCGACCGCCAAGGCCAGCGTCGTCGAGGCCGGGCCGACGAACCAGGCACGTCCCGTCCCCGACATCGTCACCGAGCTGCCCGGCCCGCGCGCCCGCGAGCACATCGCCATCGACGAGCGCTACGTCACCCCGAGTCTGCCGCGGGCGTACAAGATCGTTCCGGTCCGCGGAGACGGCGTCGTCATCGAGGACATCGACGGCAACCGCTTCCTCGACTTCGCCGCCGGCATCGCGGTCAACTCGACCGGCCACGCGCACCCCGACGTCGTCGCGGCGATCACCGAGCAGGCCGCCTCCCTTCTCCACTGCGCCAGCTCTGACTACTACCTCCCGGTGTACGCCGAGGTCGCTCGCGAGCTCGACCGCATCGCCCCCATCGACACCCCGACGCGAACCTTCCTGTGCAACTCTGGGGCCGAGGCAGTCGAGGCGGCGATGAAGCTCGCCCGGCACCATACCGGCCGCCAGAACCTGGTGGCGTTCCTCGGCGCGTTCCACGGCCGGACGTACGGCGCGATGACATTGACCGGGTCGAAGGCCAAGTATCACGCCCACTACTCGCCGCTCCTGCCCGGCGTGTACCACGTGCCGTACGGGAACGCCGGGCTCGACGAGCTCGAGCAGCGCGTATTCCGACGCCTCATGCCCGCGAGCGAGTTCGCGGCGGTCTTCGTCGAGCCCATCCAGGGCGAGGGCGGCTACGTGGTCCCCGAGCCGGACTTCCTGCCGCGACTTCGCGATCTGTGCGACCGGCACGGGATCCTGCTCGTCGACGACGAGATCCAGTCGGGCATGGGACGCACCGGGCGGTGGTGGGCAATCCAGCACTGGGACGTCCAGCCGGACATCGTGCTGGCCGCGAAGGGGATCGCCTCCGGGCTGCCGCTCGGGGCGATGGTGGCGCGCTCCGAGCTGATGACGTGGCCTGCCGGCGCACACGGCTCGACCTTCGGGGGCAACCCGGTGAGCTGCGCGGCAGCGCTCGCCACGATCCGGCTCATCGAGGGCGTGTTCATGGCGAACGCGGCGGAGCGCGGCGCGCAGCTGCTCGATGGCATGCGCCCATTGGTGCGGCGCCACGAGCGGATCGTGCGGGACGTGCGCGGGTTGGGGCTGATGATCGGCGTCGAGTTCGATTCGGCGGCAACGGCCGACGCGGTGCAGGAGGCGTGCTTCCAGCGCGGCCTGCTGGTGCTGACGGCCGGCGAGAACGTCGTGCGGATGTCCCCGGCGCTCAGCCTGACGCGCGAGGAGGCGACAATCGGGCTCGACCTGTTCGGGCAGGCGGTGGCGGCGGTCGACCGGGAGGTCCAGGCGGCCGACTGATCGGGGACGACCAGCCCTGGGGACGGACGACTGGGCCGGTCGCTGACCGGGCGGCCGGCCGGACTGACCGACTCACGGACCGGCTGGCCGAGCGGCGACGAACCGACTGGCCGTCCAAGCCGGGCGGCGACGAACCGACCGCCTGGACGACAACCGACACGACGGGCCGCTCGAGCCGGGCGGCGACAGTACCGGCGACGACGCGGTCAGGCGAAGGAGGGTTCATGGCGTCGAAGGTCGCGACGATGGCCGACGCGATCCGCGAGTTCGTCCGCGACGGCGACACCGTCGCCATCGAGGGCTTCACGCACCTCATCGGGTTCGCGGCGGGGCACGAGATCATCCGCCAGCGGAAGCGCGACCTCACGCTCGCGCGCCTCACGCCCGACCTCGTCTACGACCAGATGGTTGGTGCCGGTGTCGCACGAAAGCTCATCTTCAGCTGGCTCGGCAACCCGGGTGTCGGCGGCCTGCACGCCATCCGACGGCGCATCGAGTCGGCGGATCCCGCGCCGCTCGAGGTCGAGGAGTACAGCCACTTCGGCATGGTCTGCCGCTACGTGGCCGGCGCGTCGAACCTTCCGTTCTTCCCGCTCCGCTCCTACTACGAGACCGACCTGCCCGCAGCCAACCCGCTGATCCGCCCGATCCGCTCGCCATACGGCGACGAGACGGTGTATGCGGTGCCGCCGCTCCGGCCCGACGTGACGATCGTGCACGCACAGCGTGCCGACGCATCGGGGGACACGCAGGTCTGGGGGCTGCTCGGGTGCCAGAAAGAGGCCGCGTTCGCGGCCGACCGCGTGATCGTCGTCGTCGAGGAGCTGGTCGACGAATCGGTCATCCGGGCCGACCCGAACCGGACGATCATCCCGGGGCTGCTCGTCGACGCCGTCGTGGTCGAGCCGTTCGGCGCCCACCCGTCATACGCGCAGGGTTACTACGACCGCGACAACCGCTTCTATCTCGAGTGGGAGGCGATCAGCCGCGACCCGGCCGCGCTTGACGTGTGGCTCGACGAGTGGGTGTTCGGCGTGAGTGGCCGCGCGGAGTACATGGCGAAGCTCGGCGAGGAGCGGGTCGCGTCACTGCGGCCGGAGCCAGCGCCGAGCCAGCCGGTCGACTACGGGGCGTACCGATGAGTGGGCATCACACGATGAACGGAGATCTCCGGGGCGGTGGGCCGGCCGGGTCGGACCGCGGGGCGCAAGCAGCCGGGCCGGTCGCCGCGGGAACGGCCGGACCTTCGGGCCCGCAGGCCGCAGCGTC
>JAJYGH010000023.1 GCA_021785175.1 Chloroflexota bacterium
CCCGTGGCCAGGGAGGGTTTCGTCACCGCGATCACGCGCCAGTCGGACGACTTCCCGGCCTGGTACAACGACGTCGTCCTCAAGGCCGAGATGGCGTCCTACTCGCCGGTCCGCGGCTGCATGGTGATCCGTCCATACGGCTATGCCGTGTGGGAGTCGATGCGCGACGAGCTGGACCGTCATATCAAGGCGACCGGCCACAGCAACGTCTACTTCCCGCTCTTCGTGCCGCGCTCGCTCCTCGAGAAGGAGGCGGAGCACGTCGAGGGCTTCAACCCGCAGGTCGCGTGGGTCACCCACGCCGGCGGCAAGGAGCTCGACGAGTGGCTGGCGATCCGGCCGACCAGCGAGGCGATCATCGCGGAGACCATCAAGGACTGGATCCAGTCGTACCGCGACCTGCCCCTGCTGATGAACCTCTGGAACAACGTCGTGCGCTGGGAGCTGCGCACGCGCCTGTTCCTGCGGACCACCGAGTTCCTGTGGCAGGAGGCGCACACGTTCCACGCCACCGAGCAGGAGGCGCGCGACGAGGTCGACCTGGGGCTCGAGATCTACCGCAAGGTGTCCGAGGAGTGGCTCGCGATCCCGGTGATCGCCGGGCGCAAGAGCGAGGGCGAGAAGTTCCCGGGCGCCGTCTACACGTACTCCGTCGAGGCGATGATGCGCGACCGCAAGGCGCTGCAGGCGGGGACGAGCCACTATCTCGGCTCGAACTTCGCCGCGGCCGCCGGCATCACGTTCCTCGATCGCGACAACCAGCGCCGCCACCCGCACGGCACCTCGTGGGGCTTCAGCACGCGGATGGTCGGCGCGACGATCATGGCCCATGGCGACGACGCGGGCCTGGTCCTGCCGCCGAACGTCGCGCCCGTGCAGGTCGTCGTGATCCCGATCTTCCGGTCGGAGGACGACCGGTCCGCGGTCGCCGACGCGATCGAGCGGTTCGAGCTTGCGCTGCGATCGACGCCCGAGGGGCAGAACGTCCGGCTCGAGGTCGACTGGCGCGAGGAATCCCCGGGCTTCAAGTACAACCACTGGGAGTTGCGCGGGGTGCCGTTCCGCGTCGAGGTCGGTCCCCGGGACGTTGCCGCCCGCCAGGGCGTCATCGTCCGCCGCGTCGACCGGTCACGCGAGGCCGTGCCGCTCGACCTGCTCGCGAACGAGCTGCCGCTGCGGCTCAAGGGCTACCAGCAGGAGCTGTACCAGCGCGCGCTCGACTTCCGCGAGGCGAACACGCACCACGTCGACGACTACGCGAAGTTCAAGCGCGTGAACGACGAGGAGGGCGGCTTCATCTGGGCGCACTGGTGCGGCTCGCCGGAGTGCGAGGCGCGCGTCAACCGGGAGACGGGGGCGACGATCCGGAACATCCCGTTCGACGCGCAGCAGGAGTCGGGCCGGTGCATCGTGGATGGACGCCCGTCGGAGCGTCGCGTCGTCTGGGCGAAGGCGTATTAGAGGGAGCGGGGCCTGCCCTGCCGCCCGGGCCCCAGGCCCGTCCGGCTCTGCTCGCGTCGCCGCAGGCGGCCGGGTCGCTCCGCCTCCCGGCACGGCCCCGGCCATCCGGCTCCGCACGCGCCGCGTCATGAAGGAGATGGCCACGACCGTCGCCGGGTGCGAGTCGCGCGCTCGGCCGGCTGGCCACGAAGCCACGTGAACGAGTCGGTTCCGGTCAGCCGGGCGCGTTCGTCGCTCTGGTCGTCGCCTCATCGGCCCCTGACCGCCGGCCTGGCGCTGACCGTGACGCTCGTCGCGTTCGAGTCGCTGGCGATCGCGACCGTCATGCCGCTCGTCGCCGCGGATCTCGGCGGCGTGGCGCTCTACGGCTGGGTCTTCAGCGCGTTCTTCCTCGGCAACATGGTCGGGATCGTGGCGGCGGGCGAGCTCGCCGACGCAGGCGGTCTCGAGCGGCCGTACCTGCTGGGATTGGCCCTGTTCGCGCTCGGGCTGCTGGCCGGCGGGCTGGCCCCGTCGATGCCGGTCCTCGTCGTGGCGCGCGCCGTGCAGGGCATCGGCGCGGGCGCGATTCCGGCCGTCGCGTACGTCAGCATCGGCCGGCAGTACGCCCCTGCGCTGCGCCCCCGGATGTTCGCGATCATGTCGACCGCGTGGGTCGTGCCCGGCATCGCGGGACCGGCGCTCGCCGGCCTGATCGCCGAGCTGCTGTCGTGGCGGGCGGTGTTGCTCGCGCTGCTGCCGCTGGTGGCCGTGGCCGCCGCGATCACGACCGGGCCGCTCCGCCGCGTCGACCCGAACGGCTCGCCGGCGACGAGCGCGTCGCCGCGGCGGCCCGGTCCGACGCCGGACGCGGCCGGGCCGTCACCGGGACCCTGGGCCGGCTTCCGCCGCAGCCGGCTCGTCGATGTCCTCCGCGTGGCGATCGGCGCGGGCTTGGTCCTGGGGGGCCTCGACACGCGGGATCTGCCGCTGCTCGTGGTTCTCGGTGTCACCGGAGCCGTGGTCGGGCTGCCGGCGCTCGGGCGGGTGCTGCCCGTGGGCACGCTCCACGCCGCGACCGGGCTCCCCGCCACGACCCTGCTGCGTGGCGTGCTGATGTTCGGATTCACCGGCGCGGAGGCATTCGTCCCGCTGATGCTCGTCTCGGTGCGCGGGCTTTCGGCCCCCGTGGCCGGCATCTCGCTGACCGCCGCGACCGTCGCGTGGGCCGTCGGGTCGTGGGTGCAGGCCCGCCGCGTGGCCGCGGTCGGAACGGCGTTCCTCATCCGCCTTGGGCTCGCGCTCGTCGTCCTCGGGATCGCGCTCGTGGGCGCGGCGACATGGACCGCGGTCCCGGTCCTCGTCGGGATCGCCGGGTGGGGGGTGAGCGGCCTGGGGATGGGGCTGGGCTATGCCTGCATCACGCTGCTCGTGCTCCACCTCGCGCCGGCCGGCCGGGAGGGAGTCGCGACCGCCGGGCTGCAGCTCTCCGACGTGCTCGGCACCGCGCTCGGAGCGGGCGTCGGCGGTATCGTGCTCGCCGAGGCCCCGGCGCTCGGCTGGGACCGGGCGGGCGCGTTGCTCGCGACCTTCGTGCTTGCGGCGGTCGCCGTCGTCGGAGGGATCGCGCTGTCTGCGCGGCTCGGCCCAGGTTCGCGTGCGGGGCAGGCCGGGGCCGCCGGCCACGCACAATGGCGCGACGGGCCCCCTGAGGTGGGACATGGGCACTCGCGCGAGGAGGCCGCTCGAGGCTGAGCGTCGTGCGGGCGCGACGCCGGAGGGCCCGAGTCCCCGGTCTGGACCGCGGGGGACGGGTGATATACTTCGCGCTGACTGATCGCTGGCCGCCGCTTTGACGTGGGTGACCCCCACGTCTTCTTGTGAGTGGCGGTCGGCACGAGACGAGAGGAGGCGCTTCATGAGCCGGGATTTCATCGGCGCCCTCCTGCAGCTGAATGCCGAGAAGGGCGTTCCGCGCGAGCAGCTCGTCAAGACCGTGGAGGAGGCGATCCAGGCCGCGTACCGGCGGGTCGCCCCCGGGAACGAGAACGTCTACGTGGAGATCGACCCGGAGACGGGCCGGATCCGCGTGTTCCGCGCGATGATCGCGGTCGAGGAGGTCGAGGACCCGCTCACGGAGTTCACGCTGGACGAGGCACGGGACGTCAAGCCGAACGCCGAGCCCGGGGACATCGTCGAGACGGAGGAGCTCGACGCGGCGAGCTTCGGGCGGATCCACGCGCAGACGGCCAAGCAGCTCGTGCTCCAGCGGCTGCGCGAGGCCGAGCGGGAGGTCGTGTTCGGGCAGTACGCCCAGCGCGAGGCCGAGATCATCACCGGCACGGTGAACCGGGTCGAGCCGCGCGGGATCATCCTGGACATGGGCAAGGGCGTGGAGGCCGTGCTCGCCACCACCGAGCAATCGCCGACCGAGAGCTACCGGATCGGCCAGCACGTGAAGGCGTACGTGCTGGAGGTGCGCCGGACGACCAAGGGCCCGCAGGTCTATGTGAGCCGGACCCACAAGGGATTCCTGCGCCGGCTGTTCGAGCTCGAGGTGCCCGAGATCCACAACGGCACGGTCGAGATCAAGGCCATCGCGCGGGAGGCGGGCAGCCGCTCCAAGGTGGCCGTCGCCAGCCGGCAGGAGGGCCTGGACCCGGTGGGAGCGACCGTGGGGCAGCGCGGTGGCCGCGTGCAGGCGGTCGTGGCGGAGCTGAACGGCGAGAAGATCGACGTGATCCCGTGGGCGGAGGATCCGGCGCAGTTCGTCGCCAATGCGCTGAGCCCCGCGCAGGTCGTCGGGGTCTCGATCGACGAAGCGGCGCGGATCGCGACCGTGACCGTCCCCGAGCGCATGCTCTCGCTGGCGATCGGCCGCGAGGGCCAGAACGCGCGGCTCGCCGCAAAGCTGACGGGCTGGCGCATCGACATCCGGAGCGATCAGCCGCGCGAGGCCGGTGCGACAGAGGCGCGCGAGCGCCCGGCGGCCAGCGCGCGCGAACGACACGCCCCGGCCGCCGATCAGCCGGCCGAGTCCACCGAGGAGGTGGCTCCGTAGGCGCGGGGCCGCACCCCCGCCGCCAACCCGCCCGGACGTGCGTGGCGTGCCGGACCGAGCGTGCCAAGCGCGAACTCGTCCGGGTCGTCCGCACTCCGTCGGGTGACGTCGAGGTCGATCCCACCGGACACCTGCCCGGCCGCGGCGCCTACGTGTGCGCGTCCGAGGCGTGCGCCGCCGACGCCCTGAAGCGGCGCTCCCTGGAGCGGGCTCTCGGCGTCCCCATTCCCGAAACCATCCGCGAGCGGCTCAGGGCCGTCTCGCCCACCTGATCGAGGAGGCACCCGTGGCACGAAGCCGCAGTGGAACCCGCGGTCGCCGCGGACCCCGGAAGCCGCCGCGCCGCCCGGACCAGATGGCCGGATCCGGCGTCCAGGTCATCGAGCCGAGCGAGCGTGGCGCGATCGAGATCCCCGCGACCGTCACCGTCCAGGAGCTGGCTGCCCTGCTCCACGTGAACCCGGCGGACGTCATCCGCGAGCTCATCAAGAGCGGCATCTTCGCAACGATCAACCAGACCATCGACCGCGACACGGCGAGTCTCGTCGCCGGGGAGCTCGGCTACGAGGTGGCGGAGCCGACGGCGACCCCGGTGGTGGTCGAGGAGACGGGCGAGGCGGCACCGGCGGCCGCGACGAAGGAGCCCCTCTGGGAGGAGGAGGATTCCTCGAAGCTCGTGACACGCGCGCCGATCGTGACCGTCATGGGCCACGTCGACCACGGCAAGACGAGCCTGCTCGACGCGATCCGCGCCACGAGCGTGGCGGCCGGCGAACGCGGCGGCATCACCCAGCACATCGGCGCCAGCGAGGCCGCGAAGAACGGCAAGCGGATCGTGTTCCTGGACACGCCGGGTCACGAGGCGTTCACCGCGATGCGCGCCCGTGGCGCGAAGGTCACGGACATCGCGATTCTCGTTGTGGCGGCCGACGACGGCGTCATGCCGCAGACGGTCGAGGCGATCGACCACATCCGTGCCGCGCGCGTGCCGATGATCGTCGCGCTCAACAAGATCGACAAGGCCGACGCGAACCCGGACCGGGTGAAGACCGAGCTCTCGGAGCACGGCGTGCTCATCGAGGAGTACGGCGGGGACACCCCGCTCGTCCCCGTGAGCGCGAAGCAGCGCACCGGGATCGACGACCTGCTCGAGATGGTCCTGCTCGTCGCCGATCTGCAGGAGCTCAAGGCGAACCCGAAGCGAGCCGCAATCGGCACGGTCGTCGAGGCGGAGCTCGACAAGGGCCGCGGTCCGGTCGCGACCGTGCTCGTCCAGACCGGCACGCTCAAGGTTGGCGACACCGTCGTCGTCGGCACGACCTTCGGACACGTCCGGGCGATGGAGAACGGCACCGGCGCGCGGGTCGCGAAGGCCGGGCCCTCGTCCGCCGTGGTCCTGCTCGGCCTGGCGGACGTGCCCGCGGCGGGGGACGTGCTGCAGGCCGTCGCGGATGAGCGCGCGGCGCGTGCGATCGTCGACCAGCGGCGCGCTCAGGCGGGGGCCCGGGCGGAGACCGGGGCCCGCGCCACGCTCGAGGACCTGTACCGGCAGATCCAGGCCGGCCAGACGCGCGAGCTGCGGATCGTCATCAAGGCCGACGTGCAGGGCTCACTCGGCGCGATCACGCACGCGCTCGAGCAGGTGTCGACCGACGAGGTGCGGATCAACGTGATCCACACCGGGACGGGCGACATCTCCGACAACGACATCCTGCTCGCCTCGGCGTCGGACGCGATCGTGGTGGGGTTCAACACGAAGGTCGACCCGCAGGCGCGCCGGACGGCCGAGGCCGAGGGCGTGGACGTCCGCCTCTACGACATCATCTACAAGCTGACCGACGACATCGAGGCGGCGCTCAAGGGCATGCTCGAACCCGAGGTCGTCGAGGTGGTCGAGGGCCGCGCGGAGGTCCGGCAGGTCTTCCGCGTCGGTCGCGGCGGCCAGCTGGTGTTCGGCTGCTACGTGACGGACGGCCGGATGGTGCGCGGTGGGGCGCGGGTGTACCGGGGTGGCCGCGTCATCGTGACCGACCGTATCGACTCGCTGCGCCGGTTCCGGGACGACGTCCGCGAGGTTGCGTCCGGCTTCGAGTGCGGCATCGGGCTCTCCGGCCACCCTGAGCTGCAGGAGGGCGACGTCATCGAGAGCTTCACGCAGCAGACGGTGTCGCGGGCGGCGAGCGCCTGACCCGCGCCCGGCGTCCGCCGCGGACACCCAGGGGGGCACGATGACCGAACGCACGGCACGCGTCGACCAGCTGCTCCAGGAGGAGATCAGCCGGATCGTGACGCGCGAGGTGCAGGATCCGCGGATCGGCTTCGCGACGATCACGCGCGTCGAGACCTCGCCGGACCTGCGGCATGCCCGGGTGTGGGTGTCGCTGATCGGCCAGCCCGACGAGCGAAAGCAGACGTTCCGGGCACTCGCCCGGGCGATGCCGTTCGTGCGGCGCGAGCTCGGCGTGCTGCGCCTGCGCCGCATCCCCGAGCTGCACCTGGAGCTCGACGACAGCGTCGAGCGCGGCACGCGGGTGCTCCACATCCTCGACGACCTGGAGGCCGGGCGGGAGCCATCGCTCCCGGAGCCCGGCGAGACGCTGCCGACGCCGGGACCACACCTCGAGGACGCCACCGGCGAGCCGGGCGACGCCGGGGCTGCCGATGGCGAGCCGCGCGGCGATGCCGAGGGCCGCCGCGGCGCTGCCCATGTCCGGGCGCAGAAGACGGGCGGCCGGCCGGTCGGGCGCCGGGGGCGCCGAGCGTGACCGGCGAGGCCGCCGAGGCGGACCAGGCGATCACCCCCGAGCTCGGACGCCCGTCGTCGCTGACGCCGGCGGATGTCGTGGCGGTGCCCGCCGACGTCGCCGAGCGGATCCGGTCCGCCCGGCACGTGCTCGTCGTGTGTCACGAGAACCCCGAGGCCGACGCGCTCGGCTCGGCGCTGGCCCTGGCGCTGGCAGTCGAGTGGCGCGGGGGACGGGCCACGCCCGTGTGCGCCGACCCGGTGCCCGAGCTGTACGACTTCATGCCACGCATCGAGCGCTTCCGGACGGAGCCCGATCCCGACGCCGACTACGACCTGATCGTCGTGACGGACTGCGGCGAGCTCTCCCGCGTGGGCCCGGTCCTGGCCACGCACGCCGGGCTGTTCGGACGCGTTCCCGTTGTCAACATCGACCACCACAAGTCGAACCCGGGTTTCGGGATCGCCAACTGGGTGGATCCGGCGGCCGCCGCGGCGTCCGAGATGATGACCCTGCTGCTCGCGGCGCTCGGTGTCCCGCTCGATACCGCAGACGGCGCGATCGCGGACGCGCTCATGGCCGGTCTCGTCATGGACACCGCCACGTTCCAGCACCCCAACGTCACCCCGCGCACGCTCCGCGTGGCGGCCGAGCTGGTCGCCGCTGGCGCGCCGCTCGCCGACACGTCGCGTCTCCTGTACCGGACGAAGCCCGACGCGCAGCTGAAGCTGTTCGGGCGGGTCCTGGCGCGCCTGGAGTCCGAGCTCGGCGGCCGCCTCGTGTGGTCGACGCTGCTGCTCGACGACCTGCGCGCGACAGGGTCGGTCCCGGCGCACTCCGAGGGCATCATCGACCTGCTCAGCCAGGCGAAGGCGGCCCGCATCGAGCTGCTGTTCAAGGAGCAGCCGGACGAGACGCGGTTGAGCATTCGCACGCCGCAGGGCGGTCCGGACGCGACGGAGCTCGCGTCCCACTGGGGCGGTGGCGGCCACGCGCGGGCTTCCGGCGCAACGGTCCCGCTGCCGCTCGCGGAGGCGATCCCCGCGGTGCTGTCGGTGGCGCGGGCCATGCTCGCCCGCGAGGAGCACGGGGCATGACGGACCAGCGGGGGACGGAGCGGCATCGGACCGTGTCGGCGAGCCGTGCGCGCCCCACCAGGTTCGCGGAGGCCGGGACGTCCCGCCCGCCCTCCGGTGTCCTCGTGGTCGCCAAACCGACGGGTCCCACGTCCCACGACATCGTCGCCCTGGTGCGGCGGCTGTCAGGCGCGAAGCGGGTCGGTCACGGCGGGACGCTCGACCCCTTCGCCTCCGGCGTTCTGCCCGTCTTCATCGGCAGCGCGACGCGGATGGCGGAGTACCACCTTCACGACTCGAAGGCGTACCGTGCGCTGGCCTGCTTCGGTGCGACCTCGACGACCGACGATATCGAGGGCGAGCTGAGCCCGACGGGCGCACCCGTGCCGTCCCGGGCCGACGTCGAGGCCGCGCTCGAGGGGTTCATCGGGCGCATCGTCCAGCGGCCACCGGCGTACTCCGCCGTCAAGGTCGCGGGCCGGCGGGCGTACGAGCTCGCGCGGCGCGGCGAGCGCCCGGAACTTCGCGACCGCGAGGTCGAGATCGGGGAGCTGCGGCTTGCCGGCTGGGACGACGGGAGCCCGGACGCGCCGTGCGCCACGATCGAGGTGCGCTGCTCGGCGGGCACCTACGTCCGCGCGCTGGCCCGGGACCTCGGGGAGCGGCTTGGCTGCGGGGCGTACCTGGCCGCCCTGACCAGGACCGCCAGCGGCCCGTTCCGGCTCGAGGATGCCGTCGACCTCGACGAGGTCCGAGGGCTGCTCGCCGACGGCGCGATCGAGCGTCGCCTGCTGCCGCCCGACGCCGGGCTCGACGCGTACCCCGAGGTGACGCCGCCTCCCGCCGACCTCGAGGCGATCCTGCGGGGCCAGGTCGTCCGGATGCACGGCGACGCGACCCCGGGCCCGGGCGGCCTCGTGCGGGTCGTCGCGCCCGGCCGGGGCGTCGTCGCCATGGCGCGTCTCGTGGACGCGCGGCTGCACCCGGACAAGGTCCTCGTGGGCGTCGCGGACTGAAGGACCGATGCAGGTCTTCCGCGACGTCGACGCGCTTCCCGCCGGCCGCCGGATCGCAGCGACCATCGGCGTCTTCGACGGCCTCCACCGCGGCCACCTCCGCCTGCTGCGAGAGCTGGTGCGTGTCGCGCGGCGCTGGCACGCAGCACCCACCGTCATCACGTTCGAACCGCACCCCGATGCGGTGCTCCGCGGGGCTCCTCCGCCGCTGCTCTGCGATCCCGCCGAGCGGCTCGCCCGCCTCGCCGACGCCGGCGCCACGTACGCCGTGCTCCAGCGGTTCGACCCCGCGTTCGCGTCCCAGACGCCGGAGGTCTTCCTCGGCCGCCTCCGCGCGGGCCGCGAGCTCGCGGGGCTCGTCATGAGCCCGGAGTCGGCGATCGGCCGGGATCGCGCCGGCACCCCCCAGCGCCTGCGCGAGATCGGCGCGGAGGCGGGGTTCGCAGTCGATGTCATCACGGCGGTCGACGGCGGCGGCGAGCCGATCTCCGCCAGCCGGATCCGCCGTGCGCTCGCCCAGGGGCGCGTCGCGGAGGCGCGCCGGATGCTCGGGCGCGACCCGGCGGTCCTCGGGACGATCGTCCGCGGCGACGGGCGCGGGCGTCTGCTCGGCTTCCCGACCGCCAACCTCGCGTTCGACGCGCCCGTCGCGCTCCCGGCGAATGGCATCTACGCGGTCGAGGCATCGTGGGGCGGCCCAGACCCGCTGCGCCCGGCCAGGATCGCTGGCGGTGTGGCCTCGCTCGGCGTGCGGCCCACGTTCGACGATGGCGGGGCGCGCGTCCTCGAGGTGTTCCTCTTCGACGTCGACGAGGACCTGTACGGCGAGCGGATGCGCGTCGCGTTCATCCGGCGGCAGCGGGCGGAGCGACGGTTCGCGTCGGCGGAGGCGCTGATCGCGCAGATGGACCGCGATGCGGCCCGCGCGCGGGTCATCCTCGAGGGGCGGCGGCAGGGGGCCGATGACGCCAGGCGCCCGGCGGGCGGCCGCCGCCCATGACGAGTGGCGCACAGACGAGGACGAGTGGCGCTCGGTTGCCGCGCGGCGGAAGCGTTGATACACTTCACCGGTTGACAGTCGTGACATGAAGGTTCGGAGGACCGAGTGCCGCTCACGCGGGAGACCAAGGAAACGCTGATCAGCTCGTTCGCCGTGAACGAGGGCGACACGGGCTCGCCGGAGGTCCAGATCGC
>JAJYGH010000085.1 GCA_021785175.1 Chloroflexota bacterium
CTAGGCTGTTCCCCGGAGGCGAGGGATGCAGTTCGAGTTCTCGACCGCCGCGCGGATCGTGTTCGGGCCGGGGAGCGTCCGGGAGGCGGGCGCGATCGCCGCGGCGTTCGGCCGCCGCGCGTTCGTCGTGACCGGTGCATCGCCCGACCGCCTCGCGCCGCTCCTTGGCCCCCTCGCCGAGGCCGGCATCGCCCACGAGCGGTTCGCCGTCCAGGGCGAGCCCACCGTCGACCTGGTCGGCCGAGGCGTCGACGCTGCGCAGGCAGGCGGGGTCGACGTCGTGATCGGCTTCGGTGGTGGGAGCGCGATCGACGCCGCGAAGGCGATCGCCGCGATGCTCGGCAACGGCGGCGATCTGCTCGAGCACCTCGAGGTCATCGGCGCCGGGCGACCGCTGGACCGCGCGTCGGTCCCCTGGATCGCGATCCCGACGACCGCCGGCACGGGCAGCGAGGTGACGCGGAACGCCGTCCTCGCCTCGCCGGCCCACCGCGTCAAGGTCAGCCTGCGGAGCCCGTCGATGCTGGCGCGGGTCGCGCTCGTCGATTCCGGGCTGACCGCCTCGCTGCCTCCGGGCACCACGGCCGGTTCCGGCCTGGACGCCCTGACGCAGCTCATCGAGCCGTTCACCTCGTCGCGCCGGAACCCGCTCGCGGACGGTTTCTGCCGCGAGGGGATGGCGCGCGCCGGCCGCTCGCTCCGCCGGGCGTTCGAGGCCGCGCGGACGGGGACGCCGGCACCGGACGCGCGCGACGACATGTCGCTGGCCGCGCTGCTCGGCGGTCTCGCGCTCGCGAACGCGGGCCTCGGCGCGGCGCACGGTTTCGCGGCGCCCATCGGCGGCCGGTTCGACGCGCCTCACGGCGCCGTCTGCGGCCGCCTGCTGCCCGCCGTCGTGGCGGTCAACGTCGCCGCGCTGGAGCGT
Source organism: Chloroflexota bacterium (assembly GCA_021785175.1). Lineage (GTDB taxonomy): Bacteria > Chloroflexota > Limnocylindria > Limnocylindrales > CSP1-4 > JAJYNJ01. The sequence continues at coordinate 926 of JAJYGH010000085.1, forward strand.
CGCGCCGCGTCCGGTGAGCCGTCGGCACGAGCGACGCTCGCCCGCTACGACGAAGCGGCCCGCATCGTCCTCCGCGAGCCGTCTGCCACCACGCCGGACCTCGTCGCCTGGCTGGTCGATCTCGTGGACGCGCTCGGCGTGCCCAGGCTGACGGCGTACGGCGCCAGGGATGCCGACATTCCGGAACTGGTCGCCGCGGGTGCCTCCGCGAGCAGCATGCAGGCGAACCCCGTCCGGCTGGCCCCGGAGGAGCTCGTCGAGATCCTCGAGCGGTCGATGTAGGCGGCGATCCCGTTGATCGCGCCCCTCCCGGCGATTCGTGCCTCGCGGACCGCCGTCGGGGAGGGGTGACGACGGTCGTGCGTCAGCGGCGGAACGCGCCGGCGAGAAGCGCCGCTCCGAGCACGATGAGGATCGCCGGCCAGAGGAGCGACGTGTCGAACGACGGCACGGCGTCGTGAAGCAGGAACAGGACGCCGACGAGAACGAGGATCACCCCGAACACGAGGCCGGCCGCGCTCGCATCGCCGCCCCGCCGCTGGCTCCGCCAGTACGCCCGCTGCGCGCGGCGCCGTCCCCGCCAGTAGGCGCGCGCCGACCGCCAGTCGGCGTTCGGCGGCGGAGGCGGGCCCCAGCCGGCCCAGGTTCCCGGGCCTTGGCCCGGGTTCGACGCATCGGTGTGGGCGCCACCCGGCGCCTCGGCGCCCGACGTGCCGCCCGCAGCGCTTCCGGCGTCGCTCCCCCAGGCGCCCGACGTGCCGGCCGCACCCGTTGCCCCCGCGGCAGCGGACCGCGACGCAGCCGGATCCGGCGCCCCGGGCGCCGCCGTCCCCTGTGCGGCCGGGTCCGTCGGCCCCCACTGCGGCCCCCAGCCTGGCCAGGGCTGCGCACCCTCGGGCGGCTCCTCGGGGACGACCATCGCCATCACCACGTAGACGACCAGCAGCGGGAAGATGCCGGTGAGCACGTCGAGCACGACCCATGCCAGCCGGACGAGCGACGGATCGAGGTCGAAGTACTCGGCCATCCCGCCGCAGAGTCCGGAGAAGACGCGGTCCGTCGCGGACCTGTAGAGGCGGTCGTTCATTGGCATCCCCCTGCCGGATTCAGGCTGACCGAGGCGAGATTGGCGTCGAGCCGGAGGTCGGCGCGGTTCGTGGCGGTCGCGTAGCCCGGGCTCGTCCACGTGTCGCCGCTCCGGACGAGGCCCGACGGTCCGAAATCGGTCGACGCGAGGGCGCTGGTGACCGTGATGCGCACGCCAGTCGAGGCGGGAGCGCAGAGGTCGAGCGACCCGGCGTTGACGGACAGCGATCCGGCGGTGCTCGAAGCCGGGAGCTGGAGACGGGCGGACCCGGCGTTCAGGCTCACGCGGACGTCCGGCGTGGTCGCCCGGGAAAGGTCGATCGTCACGTCCGCCGCGTTCAACTCGGCGTCGAACGCGCTGAGGTTCCCCCCTCCGAGGTCGATCGACCCGGAGCCGGCGTTGATCCCGACCGTGAGGTCGACGGTGGATGCCGTCGGCAGCGCCAGAGCCCAGCTCCGGTTGTGGGAGCCGGACGGGTTCCAGAACGCGTCCGAGCGGGCGGGCGCGGTGACCTGGAGCGAGCCGCTCGACGATTCGACGATCGCGCGGCCGTCCTGTGGATCCCGGCCACGGAACGTCCAGCCCGAACCGGGCCGCGTGGCGACATTCAGGACACCGCAGTCCATCTGGATCCGGGCGCTGGCGGTGCTCCCGAACGTGCCGCTCGCGTCGCTCGTGACGCCGCCGGCCCCGGCACCCGCGTTCGGGTTGCCGCACCCGGCAACGCTGACGAGCTGCGGGCCCGAGGCGAGCAGGCCTCCAGTGACGAGGCCGAACGTCGCGGCGACGATCAGGCCTCCGGCGAACGCGGCGGGCGTGCGACGCAGGAGGATCGCGACGCCGATGCCGACGATGACGAGCGGCCAGAGCCGCCACGCTTCGCCCGCCGTCGACTGCGACACCAGTCCCTCGCGGACGAGGAGCGGGACGCCGCCGAGCGCGATGAAGAAGATCCCCCAGTTGAGGAAGCGGCGATCGATCGCCACCTGTCGTGTTCCTCCCCTTCCGCTCCGGGCACGAACGCGGGACGGCGGCGCGATGCGTGCGGCGTTCACGCCCAGCGTAGGTCGTGACGCAACAGCCTTGCAGGCCCGTTCGGCCCTGCGCTCCGCCACGTCCTCGCGCCCTGCCGCGAGTGCGTCACGTCCCCGGCTCGCGCTGTACGACCGTTCCGAGGCCCGGCTGGCACACTCGCAGCGTGTCCGCCCGCGACTTCCTGCGCTCGAATGCCGCGACCCTCGTCATCGGGCTGCTTGCGCTCGCCGTCGGCACCGTCGCAGGTTGGTCGGACGCGTTCGCCCGCGCGGTGCTGGCACCGCCCCCGATCCTGCGCCTGCTGCTGTCGGCTGCAGCCTTCCTGCTCGGGATCGCGTGGTTGCTGCAGGCGCTGGAACGGCTCTCCGGCGACCCCGAGCCGCCGGTCCTCGTCCGTGGGGTGCGATACGTGTTCCTGGCCGTCGCGGCGTTCGCCGCCGCGATCGGGTGGTTCGTGGGCCAGGCCGTGCCCGTCGTCATCGCGCTCGTCGTCGCCGGGATCGACGTCCTCGAGACCACGTTCCTGCTGATCGTCCTCGTGGCCCGGGGACCGGACCAGCGTGCGTGACGCCGGGACCGCGCCAGCGCACCCAGCCTCGTCGATGACGCACCGCGGGGCGTGGCCCGGCTGGGAGTCTCCCGCCGTCCGCGCGCTCGGCCGACGGGCGGCCCCGCGTCCTGCCGCCCCGTGTTCTGTCGCCCGCGTCCGCGCGCCCTGTCGCCCGCGTCTGCCGGTTCGCGGCCTCGCCAGCGCTTGCGGCCGACACGAACGAGGCGGATAGTCACGGCATGCGAGCGCTCGTCGTCGAACGGCCGGCCCCGGCTGCCGGCCATCCCCTCCACCCCGCCGATCTGCCCACGCCCGACCCCGGGCCCGGCGAGATCCTGTTGCGGGTGGCGGCGTGCGCCGTGTGCCGGACCGACCTGCAGATCGCCGAGGGCGACGTGGCGGCGCGGCGCCTCCCGATCGTCCCCGGCCACCAGGTGACCGGCATCGTCGAGGCCGTCGGCGCAGGGGTCGACCAGTGGAAGCCGGGCGACCGCGCGGGCGTCGCGTGGCTGGGGGACTCGTGCGGCCACTGCGAGTTCTGCCGGACCGGACGCGAGAACCTCTGTCCGGACGCGCGGTTCACGGGGTGGGACCGCGATGGCGGCTACGCGGAGGCGATGACGGCGCGCGCCGACTTCGCGCTGCGGCTGCCCGAGTCGTTCACCGACCTCGAGGCCGCGCCGCTCCTGTGCGGCGGGATCATCGGCTACCGGGCGCTGAAGATCTCCGGCATCCAGCCCGGCGCCCGGCTCGGCCTGTACGGGTTCGGGGCGTCGGCGTCCCTCGCGATCCAGGTCGCAGTGCACTGGGGGTGCGAGGTGTACGTGGTGACGCGCTCCGAGCACGAGCAGCGCCGCGCGCGCGAGCTGGGTGCCGCGTGGGCCGGCGGATACGACGAGGTGCCGCCCGTGCCGCTGCAGGCGGCGGTGACGTTCGCGCCGGCGGGGAGTGTCGTCGTGGCCGCGCTGCGCGCGCTCGAGCGTGGCGGGACCGTCGCGATCAACGCGATCCACCTCGACCGCATCCCGGAGTTCCCGTACGACCTTCTCTGGTGGGAGCGCTCGATCCGGAGCGTCGCGAACTTCACCCGCCAGGACGCCCGTGAGTTCCTCGCGCTCGCGGCGGAGATCCCGATCCGGACCGCGGTCGAGTCCCTGCCGCTCGAGGAGGGCAACACCGCCCTCCAGCGCCTGGAGGCCGGCCGCGTCGAGGGGGCGTTCGTGCTGCTGCCGCCAGGGTCGCCTGTGCGCTGAGGCTCCACCGAACGGGCGGGCGTCGGGAATCCGCCGCCAGGGTCGCCTGTGCGCTGAGGCTCGACCGAACGGGCCGCAGCCGGTCGAGAACGCCGCCGTCCCCCGAGAACCTCGTCGCCTGTCGCGGACCCGGCGCCGGCGACACGGTCTGCAACGGGGACAGCCGCGAGATCCCGTCCGGGAGACACATGGCCGTCACGGCGAGGCCCCGACGCTGCCGGCGTATCTTCACGACGAACGGCTGAGACGACCGGCGAACCGCCGGGAAGCGCCCGCTCCGCACGCGAAGCGCGGGAGGCCGGGCGGCAGCACGACATGGGAAGGAGCCGGCGCATGGCGCTTGCCACGAGGCCGCTCGGCACGAGCGGCATGGACATCACCACCGTCGGGTTCGGCGCGTGGGCCATCGGCGGAGGTGGATGGGCCTACGGTTGGGGCCCGCAGGACGACGACGCATCCGTCGCGGCGATCCGGCACGCGGTCGGCCGCGGCGTGAACTGGATCGACACGGCGGCGATCTACGGGCTCGGTCACTCGGAGGAGGTCGTCGGCCGGGCGCTGCGCGAGATCCCGGAGCGCGACCGGCCACTGGTCTTCACGAAGTGCGGCATGATCCCCGACCGCTCCCGGCCCTACGAGGATCCCCAGCGGAACCTCCAGCCGGCATCCATCCGCCGGGAGCTGGAGGCGTCGCTGCAGCGGCTCGGCGTCGAGCGGATCGACCTGTACCAGTTCCACTGGCCCGACGAGACGGACACTCCCGTCGAGGATTCGTGGGGCGAGATGGCGCGGTTCATCGACGAAGGGAAGGTCCGCGCGATCGGCGTCGCGAACTTCGACACCGCGCTGCTCGACCGATGCGAGCAGATCCACCACGTCGACTCGCTCCAGCCCCCGTTCTCGGCGATCCGGCGCGGCTCCGGGGCCGACGTCATTCCCTGGGCCGCGGCGCACGACACCGGCGTCATCGTCTACAGCCCGATGCAGTCGGGCATCCTTACCGACACGTTCTCCGCGGAGCGGGTGTCGCGCATGGACGAGAAGGACTGGCGGCGGCGGAACCCGCACTTCAACGAGCCCGCGCTGACGGCGAGCCTCGCGCTGCGCGACGCGCTCAAGCCGATCGCCGAGCGTCATCACACGACCGTGGCGGCCGTGGCCGTCGCCTGGACGATCGCGTGGCCGGGCGTGACGGCGGCCATCGTCGGGGCGCGCTCGCCCGAGCAGGTCGACGGGTGGGTCCCGGCGGGGACGTTCGACCTGACGCCGCGCGATCTCGCCGAGATCGCGGAGGCGCTCGAGCGCACGGGCGCGGGGTCGGGCCCGCGGCAGCCGGCGGCGGAGGCGCATCGATGACCCATCTCGCGGTCCTCGGCACGGGCAAGATGGGGAGCACGATCGCCCGGCGGCTGGCGGAGATCGACCCCGGGATCGCGCTGTGGAACCGGACCCGGTCGCGCGCCGAGGCGCTCGGGATCGGGCACGTCGCCGACACGCCGGCCGACGCCGTGCGTGGGGCCAGTCTCGTGATCAGCAGCCTGACCGGCCCCGACGCCGTTCGCGCCGCGTACCTCGGCGAACACGGCGCGCTCTCGGTTCGCGAGCCCGTGCTCTACGTCGAGATGAGCACGATCGGGCCTGAGACCGTCGACGAGCTTCGGCCACGGGTCGAGGAGACCGGAGGCCGGCTCCTCGACGCCCCGATCCTCGGCGCTCCGACGGCGGTGGCCAGGGGCGCCGCGGCCGTGCTCGTCGGCGGCGGGCAGGCGGACGTCGACCGGGCCCGCGAGGCGCTCTCGCGCATCGGTGAGGTGCGGCACGTCGGGCCGGGCGGCGCCGCCGCGCGGCTGAAGCTCGTGGCCAACAGCATGCTTGCCGCGATCATCGTGGAGGCGGCGGAGCTCCAGGTCGCCGGTGAGGACGCCGGGTTGGATCGGGACGACGTGTTCTGGGTCCTGGCGCGCATGTCCCCGGTGCTGGGGCCTCGGAGCGCCGGCTACCTCGAGGATCGGCACGAGCCGGCGCTGTTCGCGGTGCGCGACCTGCGCAAGGACGTGCACCTGGCGCTCGGGATGTTCGCCCGGGCCGCAGCGTCGACGCCGCTCACGGCTGCCGCCGCATCGCGCGTGGACGAGACGTCCGAGCGGTGGGCGAACGAGGACATCACCGCCGTCATCCGGTCCTACCGCTCGGACCGGCAATCGCGCTCGTCGGGCGGGCGCTGATCCTTCCGACCACACGCTCCCCGCGAACCACACGCTCCCCGCGATAGGCACTGGCAACGGAGCGACGCCTGCGACTGTGGAGAACGATCGGTGTGCGCGACTACGGTCGGGCCGTGGAGGTGTCGAGCATGATGGAACCGGCCCACGCGTACACGGTGGAGTTCGGCGACGCAGAGTTGGAGCTGATACGGGACGCCCTGCAGTTGCTGCTGCGCTCGGACGACCAGCCGCAGGACATCGACCAGATCCAGGCCCTCCTCGCGAAGCTCCCGCCCGGGCCGAACCCCGCGAACTCGGACGAGTTGCCGACGACGCCGTGGTGGTGAGGGCGCGGATGGGCCGCTGACCCGACAGGCGTCAGCGGAGCAGGCGCGACAGTCGCCTGTCGGCCAGCGGCTTGCCACCCGTCTGGCACGTGGGGCAGTACTGCAGCGAGCGATCGGCGAACGAGACCTCGCGGACCGTGTCGCCGCAGTCCGGGCAGGGGAGCCCGGTCCGGCCGTGCACCCGCATGCCGGACCGCTTCTCGTCCTTGAGTTGCGATGCCGGCACGCCCTCGTTGCGCCGCAACCCGTCGCGGAGCACCTCGAGCAGCGCCGCGTGCAGCCGCGCGACCTCGTTGGGCGAGAGGTTTCCGGCGGGCCGGAACGGCGAGAGCAGCGCCGCGTGCAGCGCCTCGTCGGAGTACGCGTTGCCGACGCCGGCGATCAGCGACTGGTCGGCGAGCAGATGCTTGATCTGGGCCGTCCGTCCCTCGAGCATGCGCCCGAGCGCGGCCGCGTCGAATGCCGGGTCGAGCGCGTCGATCCCCAGCCGCGCGATCCCCGGCACGTCCTCGGGCGATCGCACGACGTGGATCGCCAGGCGCTTCTGGGTTCCGGCCTCGGTCAGGTCGAACCCCGACCCGTCGTCGAGCGTCACCCGCATCGCGATCGGCCCGCTGCGCAGTCGTGGCCGCGATGCACCTGGCGGGACGGCCCGCAGGTCCTCCGCGTCCGCGGCGGTCGATGTCCGGCTGGCCGGCCGTGGGGAGGCAGGGGCACCGTGCCAGCGCAGCCATCCGGCGCGGGAGAAGTGCACGGCGAGCCAGAGAGCATGCGGCTCCCGGTCGCCGGCCCGACGTGAGTCTGCGGCGGGCTCCTCGCTCGCGAGCCCATCCGGCGTGGCGCCCTCCGGCGCCCCGGTCTCGATGACAAGGAACTTGCCCCGCCGCCCGGCCCCCACGATCGTCCGCCCGACGAGGGCGGACGGAGGCGGGTCGGGGGTCTTGAGGGCCGCGAACGACACGAGCTGGAGGTCGGCGATGCGCCTGCCCCGCGCCTGCTGCTCGATGTACGCGGCCAGCGCCTGGACCTCGGGGAGCTCCGGCATGGGCAGATCGTCCGTCAGCCGCTCTGCCGGCGCAAGACGCGACCGGTCGCGTGCCCGTGCAGGACGTCGTCGGCCGCAGATCGCGCACCGTGCGTCGTCACGTGCCCGCCCGGAACCCGCGCCGGAAACCGGCAGTCGCGTCGGCCCTGCCTATTCCTGGCCGGCCCGCTCGTACACCCGGCCGACCGTCACGACCGCCGGCAGCCGCTCGAGCATCGCGTCGAGCGGCGTCACGTCGAGCGACCCGTCCCGGCCCGCGACGACCAGCCGCCCTTCGACGAGCAACGGGTTCTGCGGCCGGGCGTCGGCATCGGCGAGGTCGAACCGGAAGCGCTCCGGTTCCGCGCGAAGGGCGAGGCCCAGTGACTCGCGCAGCTCGCGCTCGACCCGGTCACGTGCCGCCTCCGAGCGCGAGTCGTGCCGGACCTCCCGGACCGCGCGCCACGTCGGTCGTCGCAGCAGAATGCCGCGCCACAGCTCCGCGACGCGCGGCGTGACGCACCCCGAGCGGGGCGCCGGATGGTCGTCGACCTGTTCGCCGCGTGCCCACAGTGCCGCCTGGTGGATCAGCGCGTACTCGTCGAGCATCACGTAGTCGGCGAGGGCGTCGAGCGGGTTGCGGTCGCCGAAGACGGCATCGACCGCCGGCGCGAACGCCTCCGCCAGGTCGAGGTCGATCGCGCGCACCGTCCGGTGGAAGTACACGGTGTTGTACATGAACAGCCGTGCCGTGAGGAACATCTCGAGCGCGCCGAGGCCCGCCTCGTACAGGGCCAGTCCGCGCTCCGACATGAACGCGTACCGCCGCAGCCGGTCCGCATCGACCGGTCCCGATGACACGCCCGTCATGAGGGCGTCGCGCCGCACGTAGTCGAGGTTGTCGACGGTGAAGATGCCCGAGAACAGGGGCTGCAGGCGCTGGACCCAGAGCGGCATGGTGGCGTCGGCCAGCGGCGGCTTCGACAGGAGGAACCCGATCCACCGCGGGTCGATCCGCTCGTCAGCGGCGAACGCAGCGCGTTCGGGGTCGCCGGCGGGCGCCCGTCGCAGCTGCTCGATCAGCGCCCCGAGATCGCGCTCGACGATCGCCTGGCTCAGGTCCTCGTGCGTCAGGCGTTTCGCGGGATCGCGGCTGGGGTGCGGGGGCGCGGCCCAGCGCGTGAGCACGTGCTCGTCGAAGAAGTGGGCGAAGGGGCCGTGGCCGACGTCGTGGAGCAGTCCGGCGACCCGCAGCGTCTCGACGACGAGTGCCTCGGACGGGATGGCGGTCGAGGCCTTGCCCCAGTCCCCCACGCCCGCGGACAGTGCCTCGCGGAGCGTCGGGTAGAGCGCCTGCCCCCACAGCCCCGCCTCGTGCATGACGCCGAGCGCGTGGACGAAACGGGAATGTTCGGCGCTGGGGAACACCCACCGCGCGCTCTGCAGCTGGCTGATGCGCCGCATCCGCTGCAGCCACTGCGTGTCGAGGAGGTCCTCCTCGGCGACCGACTCAACCGGCAGCCGCGCGCGCTCGGACTGCTCCGTGGTCAGCCGCTTCGTCAGCTCGATGTATCCATGGACGGGGTCGCTGATGAGGTTGACCGCCTCGAACCGGGGGTGCGGCATGGATCGAAGTGTAGCCGGCCGGCACCACCAAACCGACCGACCCGCTCGACTGAGCACCCGCTCGACTGAGCACCCGCTCGACTGAGCAGTAGAGGGGGGCCATCCGGCCCCGTAACGTTCGGCCCCTCGGCACCAAGAGGAGGGGACCCCGTGCCACGTCTGCTCATCGTGTTGGGCGTCTGTCTCGTGCTGCTCGCGGGCGCCATGCCTGCCCAGGCTTCCAGTCAGGTCGCCGGCGTGCCGGTGGCGAACCCGAATGGTCGGATCCTCGGTGTCGTTCCGGTCCGGGAGGCCCACGGGGGTGGCGCGCGGCCGGGCCGCACGAACAACCTGAGCTACCACAACGGCCCCACCATGCATACGAACACGACGTACGCGATCTTCTGGGGTGCGTCGAAGGCGTGGGACAGCGGGTACCAGGCG
>JAJYGH010000003.1:0-25360 GCA_021785175.1 Chloroflexota bacterium
CACGACCACCTCGCCACGCACCGCGCCGGCCCGGGTCCGCTCGACGAGCTCGGCGAGGGACCCGCGAAGGATCTCCTCGTGGACCTTCGTGAGCTCGCGGCACAGCGCCGCCCGCCGGTCGCCGCCGCAGGCGTCCGCCAGATCCGTCAGCGTCGGGGGCACCCGGCCCGGCGCCTCGAACAGGACGGTCGCCCGTTCGTCGGCCGCGATGCGGGCGAGCCGCTCCCGTCGTTCCCTGCCCGAGCGCGGCAGGAACCCCTCGAACGCCCACCGCGGGGCGGGGATTGCGCTCGCGACCAGCGCCGCGAGCACCGCCGACGCTCCGGGCACGGGGACGACAGGCCCTCCCTGCGCCGCCCACGCCGACACCAGCCCCTCCCCCGGGTCGCTGACGAGCGGCGTGCCGGCATCCGTGACGAGCGCGAGGTCGTGCCCGTCGGCGAGATGCGCGAGCAGCTCGGGCGCCCGTCGTTCGGCGTTCCTGGCGTGGTAGCTGACGAGCCGCGTCGCGATGCCGTGGCGCGCCCAGATCCGGCGCGTCATCCGCGTGTCCTCTGCGGCGACGAGCGGCACCGAGCGGAGCACCTCGATGGCGCGCAACGTGATGTCCGAGAGGTTCCCGATCGGCGTCGAGACGACGTACAGCACGCCCGGCCCGGCACCCGCGCCGCCGGCGCCCCCGGGGCGGCCAGACCCGGCATCCGCGCCGCCGGCGCCCCCGGATCCGGCGCCCCTGCCGCGACCCACCCCCGGACCCTCATCCCCGGACGTCATCGGGACGCGCTCATCACGACGTCGGTGCGGGCCGCCGCCTCGGGTACAGGTAGTCGACCCCCGACGTCCGCGGTCCGAGCTTCGCGATCGGCGGGACCTGTCGCTTGAACTCCGAACGGGCGACCATCCGGCCCACGTGGTCGACGAAGCGCGGGTCGAAGCCGCGCTCGGCCAGCTCCTCCGGGGAGCGCCGCCGGTCGACCATCCAGTACAGCAGCCGGTCGAGCTCCGGGTAGCTGAACCCCACCTCGGCCTCGTCGGTCTGGCCCGGCCACAGGTCGGCCGACGGCGGCTTCGCGATGATCCGCTCCGGCACGCCGAGGTCGACCGCGACCTGCCGGAGCTGGCTCTTGTACAGGTCGCCGACCGGGTCGAACGCGCACGCGTCGTCGCCGAAGTGCGTCGAGTACCCGATCAGCACCTCGGTCTTGTTCCCCGTGCCCACGACGAGCCCGTGCCACTCGGCCGACTGGTCGTACAGGACCGCCATGCGCATCCGCGCCATCAGGTTCCCGCGCCGCAGCCCCGACGCATCGCGGCCCTCGGTCCCGAGCGCCGCGGGCTCGAAGCGCTCGCCATCCATGCGGCCGAAGTACCCGTCCACCATCCCCGTGATGTCGACGGTCCGGCTTCCGCACCCCAGGCGGTCGACGACCTCGCGCGCGTCGGCCAGCGACTCGGGCGACGATGTCCGGTACGGCATCAGCACGCACAGCAGCCGCTCCGGACCGATCGCCTCGCCGACCAGGTACGCGACCACGGCCGAATCGATACCGCCCGACAGGCCGAGCACCGCCCGCTCGAAGCCGGCCTGCCGGAGCTGGCCGCGGATGAACTCGACCATGATCCGGCGCGCGACGCGGGTGTCGATCGCGAGCTCGGGCGGCAGCTCGAACAGGGGATCCGCGTCGGCCGGCCTCGCGGCCGGGGCCCGTCCCGCGCCCTCAGGCTCCGTCACGCCTTCACCCTCGCCCCCCGCCGGCGCGCTCGCGCAGCACGCGCTCGAGCTGGCGCCGCACCATCTCCGGCCGCTCGTCCCGGAGCACCGGCAGCACGATCCGCTCGCGGCGCACGTCCGCGAGGTCGATCTCGACCGTGAACACCCCCTCATCGTGCAGCGGCGCCCGGAACCGCGTCTCGCCGTCCGGACCGATGACCTCGCTGCCGCCCCAGAACGTGACCGATTCGTCGACGCCGACCCGGTTGCAGAACACCACGAAGCTCGTCGTGAGCATCGCGTAGGTCTTCATGAGCGCCCGCCAGCTGGTGGCCGTGCCCAGACCGACCTCGTTGACGGCCGCCACGTCCCGGCCCGGCGACGACGAGACGTTGACGAGCACCTGCGCGCCGTCGAGGGCGAGGAGAATCGGGACCGGCAGGTGCCAGAAGTCCTCGCAGACCGCGAGCCCGAGGGGAACGCCCAGGCGGCTCGACGTCGCCCGCACGACCTCGCCCGCACCGAAGAACCGCCGCTCGTCGAACAGGCCGTACGTCGGCAGGTACACCTTGCGGTGCACGTGGCGCACCTCGCCGTCCTCGAGCAGCGCGGCGGCGATGAACAGGCGGTGGTCGGGCGCCTCCTCGACGAACGACACGACCGCCGAACAGGCCTGTGTCTCGCGAGCGAGCGACAGCAGCCGCTCGTCGTCGAGCCGCATCGCGACCTCGCCGCTGAGGTCCTGCAGCTGGTAGCCCGTCAGCCCGAGCTCCGGGAACACGACGAGGTCCGCCCCTGCCGAGCGAGCCTCGACGAGCACGCGACGGTGCGTCTCGAGGTTCTCGTCGAGCCGGCCGAGCCGGGGCGCCAGCTGCGCGAGTGCGATCCGGCGGCGCTGCATCGATCCTCCCCCGCCGCCCGTCAGGCCGGCGGCGTTTCGCGGGCGGGCGGCCGCGAAACTCCGGAGGTCGCCGGCGCCGCGGACTCCGGCATCTCCCCCAGGCGATCGACGAAGTGGCACGCAGCGAAGTGCCGGGGCCGCCACTCGGCGAGCGGCGGCGAGACGGTCTCGCACTCGGGCGGGTTGCCCAGCCGCTCTCGCAGCCAGCAGCGTGTGTGGAAGTGGCAGCCCGGGGGTGGAGACGCCGGGTTCGGGACGTCGCCGCGCAGGATCACTCGCCGCCGGCGCGCCTCGACCGCCGGGTCGGGGATCGGCACGGCGGAGAGCAACGCGACGGAGTACGGGTGCAGCGGCGCCGCGTGCAGCTCCCGCGTTCCCGCCAGCTCGACGATCCGTCCGAGGTACATGACCGCGATCCGGTCGCTGATGTGGCGGACGACCGACAGGTCGTGGGCGATGAACAGATAGGTGAGCCCGAACTGCGCCTGCAGGCGCTCGAGCAGGTTGATGATCTGGGCCTGGATCGAGACGTCGAGCGCGCTGATCGGCTCGTCGGCGACGATGAGGTCGGGGTTCACCGCGAGGGAGCGCGCGACCCCGATACGCTGTCGCTGCCCGCCTGAGAACTCGTGCGGGTAGCGCTCGCCGAAATCGGGATCGAGGCCGACGATCCGGAACAGCTCCCGGACCCGCTCTCGCCGCTCCGTCTTCGTCCCGATGGCGTGGATGTCCAGCGGCTCGCCGACGATCCCCGCCGCGGTCATGCGCGGGTTCAGGCTCGAGTACGGGTCCTGGAAGATCATCTGCATCCGCCGGCGGATGCGGCGCAGCGGCTCGCCTTCCGCCCGCGTGATGTCGGTCCCGTCGAACACGATCCGCCCGCCGGTCGGCCGGTACAGCCGTGTGATCGCGCGACCGGTCGTGCTCTTGCCGCACCCGGACTCGCCGACCAGGCCGAGCGTCTCGCCGCGGCGGATCTCGAGCGAGACGCCGTCGACGGCGCGCACGTCGCCGACGTGCCGCTCCAGGAGGATCCCTTCGGTGATCGGAAAATACATGCGGAGGTCCGAGACCTCGAGGAGGGCGTGCCCGTCAGCTCCGCGGCCGGCGGAGGCGGTCGCGGTCCTGCTCGATGCCGTCGCGTCGCCCGCGCCGGTCTCCGGCCGCTCCGCGGTCCCGGGGAGGCGTGCCGTCATCGACCATCCCCCGCCGGCGGCTCGGGCAGCTCGTGCGCACCCGGCAGCGCCGTGACCGGCCCGCCGCCGGGCTCGAACACCACGAGATCCTCCTCCACCGGCACCTCGAGCTCCGACGGAGCCCGAAGCGTACCGCCGGGCGGTGGCGCGGGCACGAACCCCTCGCGAAGGGGACGCCCGGCTGCGGCCTCCTGCGGGAGCGGCGGGTTCCAGCACGCGATGCGGTGCGTGGCCCGGGGACCCGTGGTCTCGACGGTGGCCCCCCGGAGCACCGGCTCAAGCGCGGGATTGTCCTCCCAGCAAGCCGGCAGCCGCCATGCGCAACGAGGCGCGAACGGGCAGCCCACCGGCGGCCGGCGCAGGTCCGGCGGCGTGCCCTCGATCGGAATGAGCGGCTCGCCCTCCTCGGCGTCCAGGCGCGGGATCGAGTGGAGCAGGCCGACGGTGTACGGGTGGCGGGGATGCGCGAAGAGCTCGGTCGTGAGCCCCGTCTCGACCACGAATCCCGCGTACATCACGTTGATGCGGTGCGCCATGCCGGCCACGACGCCCAGATCGTGGGTGATCAGGATCACGGCCGTGCCGCGCTCCGTGGTCAGGCGCTGCAGCAGCTCGAGCACCTGCGCCTGGATCGTGACGTCGAGCGCGGTCGTCGGCTCGTCGGCGATGAGGAGCTTGGGCTCGAGCGCGAGCGCCATGGCGATCATCACGCGCTGCCGCATCCCGCCCGAGAAGTGGTGCGGGAAGCTCTTGAGCCGCGCCTCGGGCCGCGGGATCCCGACCATGCGCAGCAGCTCGATCGCCCGCTCGCGCGCCTCGGCCTGCCTCACGTCCCGGTGGGCGCGGATGGTCTCGACCATCTGTTCCTCGATGGTCAGGACGGGATTCAGGCTCGTCATGGGGTCCTGGAAGATCATCGCGATGTCGCGCCCGCGGAGCTCGCGCATCTGCGACTCCGGCAGGCCGGCGAGGTCGATCCCCTCGAAGCGCACCTGTCCACCCACGATGCGGCCCGCGGGGCGCGGCAGCAGCCGCATGACCGCGAGGTTCGTCACGCTCTTGCCGCAGCCCGACTCCCCGACGAGCCCGAGCGTCTCGCCCTCCTCGACATCGAGCGAGACTCCGTTCACGGCGTGCACGGTGCCGTCGTGGGTATGGAACTGGACGACGAGGTCGCGGACCTCCAGCAGCGCCATCGCCTGCTACCGCTTGAGCCGCGGGTCGAGCGACTCGCGGAGCCCGTCACCGAGCAGGTTGAACCCGATCGCGCTGATGGTGATGGCCGCCCCCGGGAAGATGATCAGGTAGGGAGCGTTCTGCAGGAAGCGCGCGGAATCGGTCAGCATCTCGCCCCACTCGGCGACGCGCGGGTCACCGGGGCCGAGGCCGAGGAAGCCCAGGCCGGCGACGTCGATGATCGCGGTAGCCAGCGCCAGGGTCGCCTGCACGATCATCGGGGTGAGCGCGTTCGGCATCATGTGATGCAGCAGGATGCGCGGCGTGGATGCGCCCGCCGACCGTGCGGCGAGCACGAAATCCGACTCGCGCAGCGCGAGCAGGCTCCCCCGCAACAGGCGCGCGAAGATGGGGGCGTAGGAGACGCCCACGGCCACGATGATCTGGACCTCCCCGTGCCCGAGCCAGGCGACGATCGCAATCGCCAGCAGGATGCCCGGCACGGCCAGCATGACGTCGGTGAAGCGCATGAGGATCGTGTCCACGATACCGCCCGCGCCGCCCGCGACGGCGCCGACGACCATCCCGACCGCGAGCCCGCAGATGACCGCCACGACCCCCACGGTGAGGCTGATGCGCGCGCCGTACAGCACGCGGCTGAACTCGTCGCGCCCGAGCAGGTCGGTGCCCATGAGGTGGGCCAGGCTCGGACCCTGCATGCTGTTCGTGAGGACCCCGACCGACGGGTCGTAGGGTGCGATGACGGGTGCGAACACGGCCCCGATCACGAAGATGGCGATCAGGACGAGCCCGACGATGGCCGGCCCGTTGCGCCGCAGTCGGCTCAGCGCGTCCCGCCACAGGCCCCGGCTCGCACGAGGCGCTGGACGCACGACCAGCGTCGCCGCTCGGCTGGCCATCTCAGCTGTACCTGATCCGCGGGTTCAGGAAGGCGTACCCGATGTCCACGAGGAGATTCACCGCCAGGAAGATGATCGCGAAGATCATGATCAGGGACTGGACCACGATCAGGTCGTGGTTCTCGATCGCCTGGACCACCCATGATCCGACGCCGTTCCAGACGAACACCGTCTCGGTGATGACGGCGCCGGCGAGCAGGCTGCCGACCTGCAGCCCGATCACGGTGGTGACCGGCAGCCAGGCGTTGCGCATGATGTGGCGGTCATCCACGCGCTTCTCGGTCAGGCCCTTGGCGCGCGCCGTCCGCACGTAGTCCTCGTTGCTGACGTCGATGACGGAGGCCCGGGTGATGCGGGTGACGATCGCGAGCGGAATCGAGCCGAGCGCGATCGATGGCAGGATCAGGTGGGCCACGGCGTCCTCGACGGCATTGACGTTGCCCGAGAGGATCGCGTCGATGATCGAGAAATTGGTCACCGGGTTCACGTTCAGCCGCGGATCGATCTGGCCCACCGCGGGTAGCCAGTGCAGCTCCACCCCGAAGATGAACACGAGGGTGTAGCCCAGCACGAAGATCGGGATCGAGATCCCGAACAGCGACAGCGCCGTGACGGCTCCATCGATCCAGCCGTTGGGGTGCCGGGCGGCGAGCCGGCCGAGCGGGATGCCCAGGCCCACGGCGAAGATCATGGCCCCGGTCGTCAGCTCCAGGGTGGCCGGGAAGCGGACCAGGAACGTGCTCGCCACGGTTCGTCCGTCGACGAAGCTGGCCCCGAAGTTGCCGTGCAGGAGCTGCCAGATGTACTGCAGGTACTGCACGTACAGCGGCTTGTCGAGCCCCAGCGAGGAGCTGATCTGAGCGACGAGCTGCGGCGTGGCGTGCTGGCCGAGGATCGCCACGGCCGGGTTGCCGGGCAGGAGGCGCAGGAACAGGAACAGGATGACGGACAGCCCGAACAGGACCGGGATTGCGCCCAGCACCCGACGAACGATGTATCTCAGCACGAGAGGTGGGTGAATCCTCCAGATGACGGCCCCCCGGAATCTGCCGGATCCCGGGGAGCCGTGGTGGCACTCGCCGATGCTCGCCCGGCCGGCCGCGGCGGCCGGGCGAGATGCAGGATCGCGATCAGCAACGCCGAAGCGTCACTTGATCCACACGCTGTTGAGGTACTCCAGCACGCCGCCCTGGGGCACGAAGCCGTGCACCTTGGAGTCGTACGCGCCCGGCGTCTTCGCCGAAGAGAGAGGAATTTCCGGCATGTCGGCAGCCAGGATGTCCTGGGCCTGACCCCAGTACTGGTTCGCCTGGTCCGTCGAAGGCGCGGCGAGCGCCTTGAGCATGACGTCGTTCAGGGTGGGATTGGCGTAGTGGAACTGGGCATTCGGCTGGCCGTTCTGGTACCCGAACCAGGCGACGCTGAGGTAGTCGTCGGCGCCCGCCCAGTCACAGATCCACCCGAACAGGTACGCCGGCAGCTTGCCGTTGGTGGCATCCGTGATGTAGCTGGTGCCCCAGTCCTCGGTCTTCAGGTTGACCTTGAAGCCGACCGCCTGCAGATCGTTGGCGATGGCCACCGCCTCGTTCTTGGGATCGGGCATGTACGGCCGGGTGACGTTGGACGGGTAGTACAGGTCGACGCTCAGCTGGCTGGCCGGCACGCCCGACTGCTGGAGCAGCTGCTTCGCCTTGGCCGGGTCGTAGCCAGGCAGGGTCTCCGCCTTGTACCCGAGGGTCCCGACCGGAATGAAGCTCGTTGGGACGAGAGCCTGGCCAGCGAAGAAGGTCTGGACGTACGCCGGCTTGTTGAGCGCGGACGCGATGGCCAGCCGCACGTCCTTGTTCGCGTAGATGGTCGGCTTGCCCGCCACGCTCTGGTTGAGGTCGAGGTTGAGCATGTTGCAGGTCTGCTGCCCGCGGTCGATGATGGTCAGCCCGCTGCTCTGTGCCGTCTTCACGTCCGTGGGCTGGATGACCACCGCGACGTCGATGCTGCCCGACTGCAGCGCCTGGAGCCTGGCGGTCGAGTCGCCGATCGGTTTGAACACGATCTCGTCGACGTGCGCGGCGTTGGCCGCGTCCCAGTAGTCCGGGTTCTTGACCAGCGTGATGTTGTCCTTCGGGACCCAGTCCTTGAAGGTGAACGGGCCCGTCCCCACCATGTCCTGTCCCTGGGGCAGCTGGCCCTGCGCGTACTTGTTGCCCGAGAGCGGCGTGGCGTCGGCGTTGCCCTTCTGCAGCGCGGTCGGACTCTGGATGCCGAACACCATGAGGGTCTGGCTGATCAGGAAGTTCGACTGGGGCTGCTTGAGGTTGAAGACGACGGTCGTGTCGTTGGGGGTGTCGATCGAGGCGATGTTCGACTGGCTGCCGAAGCCCCCGAAGACGGCGCCGTAGTAGTAGGCGTTGTCCTGGAGGTCGCCCTTGGGGTAGTTCTGCCAGCGCTCGTAGTTGTACTTGACGGCCGCCGCGTTGAAGGGCGTGCCGTCCTGGAACTTGATGCCGGTCCGCAACGTGAAGGTGTACGTCTTGCCGCCGGAGCTGACCGTCGGAAGCGAGGCCGCCAGCACCGGGACGATGTCGCTCAGGGTGCCCGGCGCCAGGCCGACGAGTCCCTGGACCACCTGGGTCATCACGTACAGCGAGTTCCCGTCGCTGACCAGCGACGGGTCGGCGAATGCCATGTCGCCCGGGAGGCCGACGATGAGCGTGCCGCCGTTGACAGCCTGCCCGGCCGCCTGGCTCGCGATGGCCTGCGACGCCGCGGCCACGCTCGCGGCCGCCGTCGCCGCCGGCTGGCTTGGCGCAGCTGCCTGGCTGGCGGGAGCCGGCGTCGTTGCCGCCCCGCCGCAGGCGGACGCGACGAGCAGGCCGGTCGCCGCAATCGTCAGCAGCGACCATCTCCGGTGAGTACCGGCCATCCTCCTGATCCTCCTCTCGATCCCCCATGGGTGCCGCCCGGCGCGCGTGCACGTCACGGCCGCGTGTCGCCGGACCCCATGCGACTCGCGCAAGCCTATCACCACCCCGAAAGCCTCTGGCGCCCATGGACCACGATGGCGCCCCGATCGGGTGGCCTGATACTGCCCGTCAGAGCGGGTCCCCTGCGAACGCCGGGCCCGTCGTCGACGTCTACTCGCGCGCGCCCGCCGCGCCGAGCTCCGCCGCCTCGGCGACGACCTCGCCCGCGAAATGGCACGCTGCGAAGTGTTCGCCGCCGGTGTCCGCCAGTGCCGGGTCCTGGGTGACGCACGTCTCCGGGTTGCCCAGCCGCTCGCGCAACCAGCAGCGCGTGTGGAAGCGACAGCCCGAGGGAGGATTGGCCGGGGAGGGAACGTCGCCCTTCAGCACCAGCCGGCGCTTCCGGCGCCGCGGATCGGGCTCCGGCACGGCCGACAGCAGCGCGACGGTGTACGGGTGCCTCGGCCGCTCGTACAGCTCCTCCACGTCGGCCAGTTCCACGAGGCGGCCGAGGTACATGACGCCCACGCGATCGCTGATGTGCTCCACCACGGCGAGGTTGTGGGCGATGAACAGGTACGTGAGGCCCAGCTGCTCCTGCAGATCGTCGAGCAGGTTCAGGACCTGGCTCTGGATCGACACGTCGAGCGCCGACACCGGCTCGTCGCACACGACGAACTCCGGGTTGAGTGCCAGGGCACGGGCAATCCCGATGCGCTGCCGCTGGCCGCCGCTGAACTCGTGAGGGTAGCGGTGGATGTGGCTCTGGTTGAGTCCCACGCGGGCGAGCAGCTCGCGGACCAGTTCCTCCCGCGCGCGCCTGTTCGTGAGCCCGTGGACGAGCGGCCCCTCCCCGACGATCTCGCCGACCGTCATCCGCGGGTTCAGCGACGAGTACGGGTCCTGGAAGATGATCTGCATGTTGCGACGGATCGCCTTCAGATCGTCGCCGCGCGCTTCGAACAACCCCTTGCCGCCGAACAGGACCTCACCCTTCGTCGCGGGGATGAGCCGCAGGATGACCTTGCCGAGCGTCGTCTTGCCGCAGCCCGACTCGCCGACCAGGCCCAGCGTCTCGCCCCGCCGGATGTCGAAGGTGACTCCGTCCACCGCCCTCACGGCACCGATCCGCGACACGCCGAACAGGCCGCCGCGGATCTCGAAGTGCTTGGAGAGATCACGGACCGTGACGAGCGTTTCCGGACGCGCCGCCGCCGTCACGTCTTCCGCCGCGAGCGTTGCCGCCTCGCTCACCTGCCGACCTCCCCCATCTGCGCGGCGGTTGCCGACTGACGGCCCGAGTCGGCCGTGATCGTCATGCGCGCGGCCTCGGCCTCGGCCACGTCGGCGGGCGCGGTCATGCCCACGGCGGGGGTCGTGCCGGCCGGCGTGAGCCAGCACCGCGAGACCTGTCCGGGGTGGACCTCCTGGAACGGCGGCGGGGTCTGCTCGCAGATCGGCATGACGCAGGGGCAGCGCCGGGCGAACAGGCAGCCCTTCGGCAGGTTGAGCGGGTTCGGCACGACGCCCTCGATGACACGGAGGCGGCCGCGGCGCTGCCCGATGCGGGGCAGCGAACCGAGCAGCCCCTGGGTGTACGGATGATGCGGGCGTTCGAAGATCGTGAAGACGTCCCCCGTCTCGACCACCTTGCCGGAGTACATGACCACGACGTCGTCGGCCATCTCGGCGATGACGCCGAGGTCGTGCGTGATCAGCATGATCGACATGCGGCGCTCCTCGCGGAGCTCCTTCATGAGCTCGAGGATCTGGGCCTGGATCGTCACGTCGAGCGCGGTCGTCGGCTCGTCCGCGATGAGGAGTTGCGGGTACGTCGAGAGCGCCATCGCGATCATGACGCGCTGCCGCATGCCGCCCGACATCTCGTGCGGGTACTGCCGCGCCCGCCGCTCCGGGTCGGGGATGCCGACCTTGCGCAGCATCTCGACGGCCCGGTCTTCCGCCTCGCGCGCGCCGATGTCCGCGTGCAGCCGGATCGCCTCGGCGATCTGGTTGCCGGTCGTGAACACCGGGTTGAGGCTCGTCATCGGCTCCTGGAAGATCATCGAGATGGCGTTGCCCCGGATCTCCCGCATCTCGGATTCCGAGAGCTTCAGCAGGTCGGTCCGGTCGAGATCGACCGATCCCTCGACGATCTTCCCCGGCCGTTCGATGAGCCGCATGATCGAGAGCGCGGTGATGCTCTTCCCGCATCCCGACTCCCCGACCACGCCGAGAGTGCGCCCCGTGCCGATGTCCATGTTCACGCCGTCGACGGCCTTGACGATGCCGTCCAGCGTCCAGAAGTACGTCCGCAGGTGCCGCACCCGCAGCAGCGTGTCCGTCATCGCCTTGCCTACCGTTCGATCCGCTGGCGCGGGTCGAGGGCGTCCCGCAGACCGTCGCCGAGGAAGCTCGCGCAGAGCACCACGAGGATCAGCATGATGCCCGGGTAGAACATCAGGATCGGCTCGCGGTAGAAGTACCGCTGCGCGTTGTTCAGCATGTTGCCGAGGCTCGCCTCGGGCGGCGAGATGCCGAAGCCGAGGAACGACAGCGCCGCCTCGAGCACCACCGAGTCGGCGATGCCGAGCGTCGCGGCCACCAGGATCGGCGCGAGCGCCATCGGCAGCATGTGGCGCAGCACGATGCGCCGCGGGCTCGCGCCCAGCGCGCGGGCTGCCTGCACGAAGTCGACCTCGCGGAGGCGGAGGAACTCCGCCCGGACGAGTCGCGCAGCCGTCGTCCAGCCGGCGAGGCCGATCGCGAAGATGATGACCCAGACGTTGCCGCCCCCCCAGAAGGCGACCAGCGCGACGATGAAGAAGAACGACGGGATCGACAGGACCACGTCGACGAGGCGCATGAGGAGGTTGTCGACGAGCCCACCGACGTAGCCGGCGATCGAGCCGAGGGTGACGCCGATGCCGACGATGATCAGCACGGCGGCGAACCCGATGGTGAGCGAGGTCTGCGTCGCGCGCATGAGCCGGACGAACGTGTTCTCGCCGAGGTGGTCGTAGCCGAGCGGGGCCGAGAGCGACGGCCCCTGATCGATCAGGTCGAGGCTCGTCTTCTGGTACAGCTCGCCGGTCAGCGTCGGGATGGTCCAGGCGAGGATCACGAGCACGGCCAGGAGGACCAGCGCGATGACGGCGAGCCGGTGCTGCATGAAGCGCTGGCGGACCAGCTGCCAGTATGTCCGGACGGGGATCAGGTCGACCTCGTCGACGACGGCGCGGCGATCGGTGCCCACGCCCGGTGCCGGCGCCTGCAGCTGCATGTTGGTTTCCATGTCGTCCGCCCCTGCCTAGTACGTGATGCGCGGGTCGACGACCGCGTAGAGGACGTCGGCGAGCAGGTTCCCGGCGATGACCATGAAGCCGCCCATCATCGTGAGGGCGAGCACCACCGGGTAGTCGCGCGTGTTCACGCTGCTCACGAGCAGATAGCCGAGCCCGGGCCAGCTGAAGATGGTCTCGGTGATCGCCGCGCCGGCCAGCAGCGACGGGATCGTCAGCCCGAGCAGCGTGATGATCGGGATCAGCGCGTTCCGCAGCGCGTGCCGATAGATGACGCCGGAGTTCGGGAGTCCCTTCGCACGCGCCGTCCGGATGTAGTCCTGGTGCATGACCTCGAGCATCGACGAGCGCATGTAGCGGCTCCACCCGGCGATCTGCTGGATCGCCAGGCTCGAGACCGGTAGCACGAGGTGCCAGATGAGGTTGAGCGGCTGCCCTTCCTGGCCGAAGGTGTACTTCCCGAAGAGCGGGAACCAGTTGAGTTCGACGGCGAACACGAACAGGAGCAGGAGGCCGAGCCAGAACGACGGCATGGCGTAGCCGATCGTCGCGAACGTCGTGATGATCTTGTCCGCCCAGCTGTACTGGCGGACGGCCGCGAGGATCCCGATCGGGATCGCAAAGAGGATCGTGACGGCGAGCGCGGTTCCCATGAGCTCCAATGTGCTCGGGACCCGGGCGAAGATCTTCTGGGTGACGGGCAGGCCGTCGACGAACGAGAAGCCCCAGGCGTCGACCCGCCAGAATTGCACGAACGTGGTGATCCACTTCACGTACTGCACGGGCAGCGGCTGGTCGAGGCCGTAGAGATGGATGAGATTCTGGATGGTCTGGTGTGAGACCCGGCCGGTCTGGAACCGATCGACGGGAGACCCGGGCGCGAGGTTGATGATTGCGAACGCCACCAGGCTGATCCCGAACAGGATCGGAATCGCCTGGATCAGGCGTCGGAACAGATAGGTCACCATCGGTCAGTCGTCCTTTGCCCGTGCCGGCACTCACAAGTGGACGGTGGCAGCCTCGCGGCCACCACCGTCCGTCTCGCTGTTGCGACTGGCTGGCCGGGCAGCTCCGCTAGTTCGCGGACACCGCCCAGTTGTCCATGTTCCAGTAGTCGAGCGGGCTCGTGTAGTCGATCGACTCCGGCGGCTGTGCGTGGACCTTCTTGCTGTAGCCGCGGTGGAGCTTGTCGGCCCAGAGGAAGTAGTACGGCGCGTCGTTGTGCAGGAGCACCTGCAGCTGGTAGTAGATCTGCTTCCGCTGGTTCTGGTCGAACGTCTGCTGGCCTTCGGTGAACAGCTTGTCGGCCTCGGCACTCGCGTAGCAGACGAGGTTGAATGCCTCGGGGTTCGCCTTGGTCGGGCACTGGTTGGTGGCGAAGATCGACGAGTCGTCGGGGTCGGTCGTGACCGTCCAGCCGCCGAGGTAGGTGTCGAAGTTGTTCGGGTAGCGCAGGAGCGGCATGAGGACGGCCTGGAAGTCGGACTCCTTGACGTTGACCTCGATGCCGCAGTTCTTGAGCTGGTCCTTGGCGAGCTGCGCGAAGGCGATGCGCTGCGGCTTGCCGGCGCGGACGTACAGCGTGCTCGAGAGCCGCTTGCCGCCCTTGGCGTAGACGCCGTCGCTGCCGAGCGTCCAGCCGGACGCCTCGATCAGCTTCTTCGCGCCCGCGACGTCGAGCGTGTACTTCGGCACGTCGGGGTTGAACGCCCAGGACGCCGGCGGCACCTCGGCCTGGATCGGCACGCCCTGGTTGTCGGTGGCAGCGGCCACGGTCTTGTCGTGGTCGATGCACATCGCGAACGCCTGGCGCAGGTTCTTGTCCGCATATGGGCGGCCCGGCCGCATGTTGAAGCCGATGTAGTAGTAGCCGAAGTCGGCGAACTCGGACGTCGTCAGGTTCGGGTCGCTCTGCACCGACTGCAGCGCGTCCGAGTCGACGCGGTACTGGAACATGATGTCGCCCTGCTTCAGGGCGTTCGACGCCGTGGCGGAGTCCTTGATGATCGGGATGTAGACCTTCGCCGGACCCGGCATGTTGCGGAAGTAGTTCGGGTTGCGAACGAGTGTCAGCGACTGGCCCGCGGTGTAGTTGCTCAGGGTGTAGGGTCCCGCGCCCACGAACTGGCCGGGCTTGATGTAGTCGAGCAGGCGGAGCGACGCCGCGATCTGATCGATCGCCGACGATGACAGCGCGTTGTTCAGGTCGTTCAGCTTGTCGATGAGCGCCTGGCCGTACGTGGTGCCGTCAAGCTTGCCGTCGGTCGTGTACGCGCCCTTGTCCGGCAGCGACACGCTGGCCTTCTGCAGGAGCGGCTCGATCTCGGCGACGTAGGAGGCAGGATCACAGCTCGCCGGCGGGTTGTCGCCAGCGCACGCCTCGGCGCCCATGGCCGCGGAGATCCTGTCCGCCTCGGCCTTGACGTCAGACGCGGTCACCGCGCTCGACGACTTCTGGAAGCGCGCGAACGAGGCCTCGATCGCAGCCTTGGGCAGGATCGGCGCCGCGGCATCCGTCGCGAGGAACGGCGCGTACTTGTTGTTGAACATGAAGACGATCGTCTTCGGGTCCGGTTTGGTGACGGACTTGATGTACTGCGAGACGTCCGAGCACGTCTGCGGGTTCTGGGTGCAGTTCTTCGAGGCGAGCAGGTCGAACGAGAACTTGACGTCGTCGGACGTCAACGGCGACCCGTCGGAGAACTTCAGGTTGTCGCGCAGCGTGAACGTCCAGGTCAGGCCGTCCGCCGAGACGTCCGGCAGCTTGACCGCGAGACCGGGCTGGGGCGCCATCTTGTTGTCGAGGTACACGAGCCCGGCGTTGCCGAACAGCTCGTAGTCGACCTGCTGCGTCGGGTCGTCGGACGGGCTGCCGGCGAACGAGGACGGGTCTGCGTCAATGGGATAGCTGAAATCGCCTGACGCCTGTGCGGCCTGCGAACCCCCAGGCTGGGAGCCCGCTGGGCCTGTCGTCGGCGCCGTGGACGCGGCGCCGCTGCACGCGCCCGCAAGGATCCCGGCCGTGGCGGCAAGCGCCAACCACCGGCGAGTCACCTGACTCATCGGATGGAGTCCTCCCTATGTCCGGCCCATGGGCTCGGGCCGCTCCCTCCCCCACCGCTTGCTCGCTCCGGAACGCATGGGGCGCTCGTTCCGGTCTCCACACGGGGTGCGATGGGACCTCCGGATTATCCCTGCCGCTTCAGCGGGGTGTCAACGCGTTTCGGAACATGACAGAATCGTGACAAACCGTCGTTTGGGCCCCTTCGGCATTGGACATCGGGAGGTCCGGCACTTGTCGATGGGCCGCGACACGAAACGACCGAGGCGGACGCCGCGGTCGCAGTTCGAAACGGTGTGGGCGCGGTGCAGCCGCGCCCGGCGTCAGGCGCCGGCCGGCGCCGACGCCGGGGCCACGACGGGCTTCGCGGCCCGGTCCCGCTCCTGTTCGATCCGGTCGGCGAAATGGCAGGCGGCGGCGTGGCCCTCCCCCACCACGTGAAGCCGCGGATCCACGGTCGAGCAGATCTCCGGGTTGCCGAGGCGCTCGCGGAGCCAGCAGCGCGGGTGGAAGTGGCAGCCCGACGGCGGGTTGACCGGCGACGGGACGTCGCCCCGCAGCACGATGCGCTTCCGCGCCCGGGCGCGGTCCACCTCGGGCACGGCCGACAGCAGGGCGACGGTGTACGGATGGCGCGGCCGCTCGTACAGCTCCCCCACGCCGGCCAGCTCGACCATCCGCCCGAGGTACATCACGCCGACCCGGTCACTGATGTACTGCACGACCGACAGGTTGTGCGCGATGAAGAGGTACGTGAGGCCAAACTGCTCGCGCAGATCGAGGAGCAGGTTGAGGATCTGGCTCTGGATCGACACGTCGAGCGCCGACACCGGCTCGTCGCACACGACGAACTCCGGGTTGAGTGCCAGGGCACGGGCAATCCCGATGCGCTGCCGCTGGCCGCCGCTGAACTCGTGAGGGTAGCGGCGCGTGTAGTCCCGCCGCAGGCCGACCGCCTCGAGCGAATCCTCGACGCGCTTCATGCGCACGCGATGGTCCTTCAGGCCCTGGGCGAGCAGCCCCTCCCCGATGATGTCCGAGACGGGCATGCGCGGGTTGAGCGAACCGTACGGGTCCTGGAAGATGATCTGCATCTTCGCCCGCATCCGCCGCAGTTGCTCGGGCTTCAGGGCGTGGAGGTCCTGTCCGTCGAGCCGGACGCGGCCCGACGTCGGGGGCTGGAGGTAGAGCAGCGCACGGCCGAGCGTGGTCTTCCCGCACCCCGACTCGCCGACGAGGCCGAACACCTCGCGCCGCTTCACGGAGAAGCTGACGCCGTCGACGGCCTTCACGTCGGCGACGTGTCGGCGGAGGACCCCGCCGAGGATCGGGAAGTACTTCACGAGATCCTCGACCTCGAGGAGCGCGGTGCCGTCACCCGGCGGCGCCGGCACCTCGTCATGCGCGGGGGACGAACCCGTCGCGACGCCCCCCCGTCCCGACCCGTTCGTCGGCACGACGGTGGCGGCCGGGACCTCGAGGTCGCGCGCTTCCGGCGGGATCCCGCCCAGGCCACTCATCGGACCGCCTCGCCCGCGGCCTCGACGGCGAGCGGCGTGGCAGTCCCGTAACGCGGCCGGTGCTCGAGGCCGAACGGCGGCTTCGTGTGCAGCCAGCACGCCACGCGACGCTCGGGATTGCCCTGTTCGTCGAGCGGCGGCTCGTGGTCCGGGCACGGATCGAAGGCGTACGGGCAGCGGGGATGAAACCGGCACCCGACGGGCATCCGGAACGGATTGGGGACGCTGCCCTTGATGACGTTCAGCCGGGTGCCGCGCATGCCCTTCGACGGGATCGATGCGAGCAGCCCCTCGGTGTAGGGGTGCTTCGGGTCCTGCAGGACCTCGTCCACCGTGCCGGTCTCCACGACCTTGCCGGCGTACATGACGACCACCCGCTGCACCGTCTCCGCGACGACACCCAGGTCGTGCGTGATGAGGAGCAGCGCCGTGCCGGTCTCGGCCTGCACCTTGCGGATCAGCTCGAGGATCTGCGCCTGGATCGTGACGTCGAGCGCGGTGGTCGGTTCGTCGGCGATGAGCAGCTTCGGGTCGCACGAGAGCGCGAGCGCGATCATGACGCGCTGCCGCATGCCGCCCGACATCTCGTGTGGGTACTGCTTCACGCGCCGCGGCGCCTCCGGGATCCCGACCAGGCGCAGCATCTCGACGGCGCGGTCCAAGGCCGCCCTGTGGTTGATCTTCTTGTGCGCAACGACCGCCTCCACGATCTGGTCGCCCACCGTGAGGACGGGATTGAGGCTCGTCATCGGCTCCTGGAAGATCATCGCCATCTCGGCGCCGCGCACGTCGAGCATCTCGTCCTGCGAGAGCTGCAGCACATCCCGGCCGTCGAACCACACCTCGCCCGAGACGATCTCGCCGGGCGGCGTCTCGATGAGGCGCATGATCGTGAGCGCCGTCACGCTCTTGCCGCAGCCCGACTCGCCGACGACGCCGAGCGTCTCGCCGCGCCGGACCTGGAAGCTCACGCCGTCGACGGCCGGAACGGTACCGTCCATCACGCGGAAGTGGGTGCGCAGGTCGCGGACGTCGAGCAGGATGTCGGAGGGGGGCGGGTCGCCCTGGGTCTGAGGAATGCGCGGCATCAGAGCCTCGTGCGGGGATCGAGGGCGTCGCGGAGTCCGTCGCCCACGAAGTTGATCGACATGACGGTCACGGCGATGGCCATGCCCGGGAAGAACGCCCACCACCAGTTACCCAGGCCCAGGGCGCTCTGCGCGTTCGCGAGGGCGTTGCCCCAGCTCGTCTGGTTCGCGCTGATCCCGAAGTTCAGGTAGCTGACGAACGCCTCGAGGACGATGTTGGAGGCCATGATCAGCGTCATCGCCACGATGACCGGCCCGATCGCGTTGGGCAGGATGTGACGGAACGTGATCCGTCCGTCCCTCACGCCCACGGCCCGCGCCGCCTCCACGAAGTCCGCCTCGCGCAGCGACAGGAACTGGGCCCGCACCAGGCGCGCGATGAGGGGCCAGGAGAGCACCCCGAAGATCACGATGAGGCTGATCACCTGCCCCTGGCCGAAGAACTTCGCGGCGACAAGGATCACGAAGAGGAGGGGGATCGCGAAGAACGTGTCGACGACGCGCATGAGGACGTTGTCGACCCAGCCGCCAAAGTAGCCGGCGACGGCGCCGACCACGACCCCGATGAACCCCGCGATGAGCATGCTGAACCCACCGATCGCGACGCTGATGCGCGCTCCGTTCACGACCATCGCGAAGACATCGCGGCCGACCGTGTCAGTGCCGAAGAGATGGGCGAGGCTGGGCGGGTAGCCAGCCGGGTTCGTCGTGCCGGGGATGTTCGTCGGGTCGAACGGCATGATGATCGGGCCGAAGATCGCAACAAGGATCATGAACGCGAAGAAGCCGAGGCCGACCATCGCCATGCGGTGCTTGCGGAAGCGCCGCCAGGCGAGCTGCCACTGGCTGAGCGACTCGAGCGCGACCTCGACGTCGGCCTTGGCGACGTCCGCGGGCGGGGCCGCGGCGACACCGGCGAGCGTGGGGTCGGTGGGGATGGCCATCTCGCGTGCCTCAGTCGTAGCGGATCCGCGGGTCGGCGAACGCGTACGCGATGTCGGCCAGCAGGTTCATCAGGACGACCAGCACCGAACCGATGAGCAGGATGCCCATCAGCAGGAAGTAGTCGCTGTTCTCGACGCCGTCGTAGTAGAGCCGGCCCATGCCGGGGAGGCTGAACACGGTCTCCGTGACGATCGCGCCGGAGAACAGGAACGCGATCTCGAGGGCCAGGTTCGTCAGGATCGGCAGGAGCGCGTTCCGGAAGGCGTGGCGGATGATCACCTGCCGTTCGCGGATGCCCTTGGCACGCGCCGTGCGGACGTAGTCCTGGTGGAGCGAATCGAGCATGGCGGACCGGACGAAACGGCTGTCACCGGCGATGCTCACCGCGATGAGCGTCACGACGGGCAGCACCAGGTGCGAGGCGATGTCGACGATGTTCGGGATCGGATCCGCGAAAAAGGACTGCCAGTACGCCTGGGTCGCGAACGGCGCCGCCGAGGTCCGGACGTTGACCATGCCCTGGACGGGGAACCAGCGCAGCGCCTCCCCGAAGATGAAGATCAGGATGAGGCCGAGCCAGAACGTCGGCAGTGAGTAGAGCACGTAGCTGACGAACGTCACGGACTGGTCGAAGAAGCTGTAGCGCCGGACGGCCGCGATGACGCCGGCGATGATCGCGATCGTCGCCCAGAGGACGAACGCCGTTCCCATCAGGATGATCGTGGTGGGGAGCCGCTGGTAGATCATCCCCAGCACCGGCTGCCCGGTCTCGATCGAGTAGCCGAAGTCACCGTGGAGGATTCCGTTCGTGCCGCCGCCGAGGAACGCCGGCAGGAAGTTCGGCAGGCCATGCACCGAGAGGAAGCTGCCGCCACTGCAGTTCCAGACGCCGAGCCAGCCCAGGTACTCCCGGACCGTGTCGAGCGGGGTCGGGTTCTGGACCAGGCACCAGTCCTGCAGCCACTTGTTGATCTGCGCCGCGCTGATGTGCGGGTTCTGATTGAACTGGTTCGCCGGGCCGCCCGGGGCCGACAGCATGAGCAGGAAGCTCACGACTGAGATCAGGAACAGGACGGGGATGGCCTGGATGACGCGGCGAACGATGTACTGGGTCATGGGGCTCTGGTAGCTGGGGGGGTCGAGGGCGGCAGGCTATCACAGGAGCCGTGGGCGCGAGATCGATGACCCCGCGCCCACGGACTCGCTCCCCGTCAGGGCCGGGAGCCCGCCACCTGGTGGTCTACTTGTAGTACCAGTCCTCGACGTCCCACGTCGGGCCCTGTGCGCTCGGGTTGTAGCCCGGCCAGTTGCCCACGTGCACGCCGACGCCGGTCACCTCGCCGCGGTAGTAGAGCGGGATCTCCGGGATCCCGGTCACGTACGCCTCCTGGACCGTGTAGGCGTCCTTCACCTGCGAAGCGAGCGGGACGTCCTTGGCCAGGGCGTTGAGGGCCTGGTCCATGGCCGCGCTCTTGAAGCGGGTGTCGTTGCCGCCGCTGTGGTCGCCGAGCTGCGGCCACTCGTTCGAGTCGTACGTGTAGAAGTAGTCGCCGTACGGGCTGCCGGTCAGCACGTAGGCGAAGTCGGCGATGTCGTAGTTGCCGCGATAGATGCTGCAGTCGGTGGTCGGCGTGGTGCCCGTCCAGCCGGCGAAGACGACCTTGGCCGCGTCAGCCGTGTGGATGTAGCTCTTGACGCCGATCGCCTTGAGGTTGCTCTGGAGGATCTGGAGCTCCGTGAGGCGCGTCGGGTTGCCCGACGTCGTGCAGAGCTCGAGGTTCATCTCGTGCCCGCCCTTGGCCATGTAGCCGGACGAGTCGAGGGAGTAGCCGGCGGCCTGCAGGGCCGCCTTCGCCGCGGCCGGGTCATAGGCCGGGCACGTGACGTTGTTGTTCCGGTACCAGATGCCGGGCGGGGTGGGCGAGCAGGCGATCGTCACGTTCGCACCCGGGAAGTCGGTGCTGACGATCTTCTGCTTGTCGACCGCCTGCGCGATCGCCTTGCGGACCGCGAGGTCCCACAGGCCGTTGTTGCGCGCGTGCGTCGGGTCGTTGTTGAGGTCGAAGTGCTCGTACTCCCACAGGGGGTCCTGCTCGACCGTGCCCACGCTGGCGGACACGTTCTTGAGGGCCGGGTACGAGTCGGTCTGGAGGTCGAACGCGAGGTCGATCGCGCCGCTGTTGAAAGCCGCGATCTCGCCGTTCTTGTCACCGAAGTACTGGAACTTGAGGCCCGCCAGGTACGGCTTGCCCTGGTGGCTGGGAGCCACGCCGCCGGCCCAGTACGGGTTCGGCTTGTAGTCGATCTCGGACGAGGACGCGTTCGTGATGACGAACGGGCCGCTGAACGGCGCGTTCACCACCGACGAGTCGACCGGATAGGACTTCTTCGGCGCGTCCGTGACCGGGATGTTCTTCATGTAGTGCTCGGGCATGATCGTCGAGGTGAGCCAGCTCAGCCAGCCGCCATACAGCTGGGAGAAATGGACCGTCGCGGTGAGCCCGTCGGACGAGACGTCGATGCCGCTGATCAGGGGCCACGCCGTGCCCGGGCCGCACGAGGTGCAGCCGGACTGGTTCTTGTCGTTGGCCCACTGCCAGGTGTACTTGAGGTCGTTCATGGTGAGCGGCTGGCCGTCCGACCACTTGAGGTTCGGCTTCAGCTTCAGCGTCATCGTGAACGTGTTGCCGTTGATGACGATCCCGCCGTTCGCGACGGACGGCAGGCTGGCGCACAGGTCGGGGATGTACTTGCCGTCGGCGCTGATCGTGGCACAGCCGCGAAGCGCCGGCAGGAGGGCTTCGATGTCGGCCTCGGACGTGGTGTAGTACGGGTTCAGCTGACTGGCGGCCTGCCACTCGCCCATGACGAGCGTGCCGCCCGGCTTCCCGGGACCGGGGTTGTACTTCGTCCCGAACACCTGCGCATCGACGCCGGTGAGCGGGGTCGCACTCGCGCCTGCCGAAGCGGCGGTCGACGCGGCCGCGGACGCCGCGGTCGATGCCGCGGGCGCCGTCGATGCGGCCGGCGCAGACGACGCTGGCGCCGGTGTGGCCGACGAGCCGCTGCAGGCCCCGAACAGGATGCCTGCGACGGCCACCGCGGCCATCACATGACCTCTGGTTGACACTCGGCTTCTCCTCCTCTGCCGCGTGACTGGACGTGGAACGCGTGCCCGGCCGCGGGGACGCGGCGTCGCCGCCGGGCCATCAGCGGTGGACCGGCCTCACGGGCTCCGCCCCGTGCTGGTCCGCATCATCACCGGCGTTCCATTCATTGGGCGACCACCCCGGGCATCGGCGAGACGACCGCCGCAGGGACGAGCGTCCCGAGGTCGAGCCCGTCCGGGAGTGGTCCGCGGGGGGCGACGTCGACGGCCTGGGCCGTCTCGTCAGCCGGCGCCTCGTCAGCCGGCGCCTCGCCGGCGGGCACTCCGCGGGCCGTGCCGGACGCGGCGTTCGAGACGTCGAGGGCGTGCCGCCGCACCGCGGCCAGGACGACCTGGGCCGGCGGCCCGCCAGCGGCTGCAACAGCTGGCGACACGTCCTGCGCGTCGAGCCCGCTGCCGGGGAGCGTCCGGCCGAGTCCGGGGGCCACGAGCAGCGCCGCGAGCACCGGGACGACGATGAGCCCGGCCAGTGGCGTGCGGTGCTGTCGCCGCGCACCAACCGCCGAGAGACGTGGCAGGAGCCGCTGCCAGCCCTCGGCCGGTGGCTGGACGCCCGCCGCGATCTCGCCGAGCCGGCGCAGGCCGGCCACGACGAGGAGCATCTCCGCCACCTCGCGCTGGCACGCATCGCACCGCCAGAGATGCTCGAGCGCCTCGCGCGTCCGCTCGTCCGCGTCCGCGCGATCCGGCGCGTTCCGGCCGATGGAGCGATCGTCGACCATCTCGAGGAGCACCGGCCGGAACCGCCGGCACTCATCGCCGTCCCGCGACCGGATGCAGACTGCCGCGAGCGCCCTGCCGAACATCGAGGGGCCCGTGTCGTCCGGCCCGCCCATTCCCCGGAACGACCCGCTCACCGCAGCGGCTCCCCGAGGTCCACGAGGTCCGTCGCGGGCTGCCCCTGGGGCGCCGCGCCGGGCGCGGGCTCGAACTCGCGCCGGAGATCGTCCCGGAGGAGCCGCAGCGCGTTGTGGAGCCGGCTCTTCACGGTGCCGACCGGGCAGTCGAGGGTCTCCGCGATTTCGGCGAGCGAGGCGTCCTGCACGAAGCGCAGGACGACCACGGCGCGCATCTGGACGGGGAGCCGCTCGATGCCGCGGGCGAGCGCGGCCGTCGTCTCGCGCCGCTCGGCCGCGGCCTCCGGCACCGTCGCCCCGGTGTCGGGCCAGGCCGGCGCTTCCGGCAGCGGCTCGATGCCGAGCCGGCGGCGGCGGAGGTGGTTCAGCGACAGGTTGACGGCGATCCGCTGGAGCCAGGGTAGCGGGGAGCGCGTGGGGTCAAGCCGGCCGCGCGCGGCGTGGGCGCGCAGGAACGTGTCGGCCACGACCTCCTCGGCCGTCATCGCGTCGCGCACCAGCGCGACCGCGATGCGGTAGACGGCGGCCTCATGCCGGCGATAGAAAGCCTCGAAGGCCTTCGGATCGCCATCCCGAACATCCACGAGCAGCGCGTCATGCTGTCGGGGTTCGGCCACTCGCCCTCCTCTGGTGCGCGGTCGCAACCTGCATATCTGACTTACCACGCGAGGAGGCAAAAGGTTCATGCCCGGGTGGCTTCCGTTCCGCGGATCGGAACGTCACGCACGAACGGGCGGCGAGACGCCGATCGGCGGCGGGCGAGGACGGAACGAACCGCGCTCGAATCGCGGGGATTCCGCGGCGCGCGCGGGTCAGTCGAGGCAGGGCATCTGCGCGCCCGTCATCGGGCGCCAGTGCAGATCGGGCTGCCGCGCCGCGGTCGCCTCGTCGAGCCGCCGCACGGGGGCGGTGTGGGGCGCCGAGTGGAGGGCCTCGGGATTCACGTGCGCCTCGGCCGCGATCGCCTCCATCGCCCCGGCGAAGTCGTCGAGCGTCTCCAGCGACTCGGTCTCGGTCGGCTCGATGAGCAGCGCCTCCTCGACGATCAGCGGGAAGTAGATCGTCGGCGGGTGGTGGCCGTGGTCGATGAGGCGCTTCGCGACATCGAGCGTACGCACGCCGGCCTCGCGCTTCAGGTTCGCCGCGGACGCGACGAACTCGTGCTTGCAGACCCGGTCGTACGGGATCTCGTACGTGCCGCGCAGCCGGTGGCGCAGGTAGTTCGCCGCCAGCACCGCGTCCTCGCTGACCTCCTCGAGGCCGGAGCCGCCGTGCGCCAGCAGGTACGCGTACGCCCGCACGAGCACCCCCGTGCTGCCGACGTACGAGCGGACGCGCCCGATCGAGGCCGGACGCTCGCCCGGCCGTTCGAGCCGGAACGTCCCATCGTCGCCGCGGAGGACGCGCGGCGACGGCAGGAACGGCAGCAGCTTCTCGCCGACCGCGACGGGACCGGCGCCCGGACCCCCGCCGCCGTGCGGCGTGGAGAACGTCTTGTGGACGTTGACGTGCATGACGTCGAACCCGGCGTCCCCGGGCCGGAACTTGCCCAGGATGGCGTTCATGTTCGCGCCGTCCATGTATGCGAGCCCGCCGGCCTCGTGGACCGCATCGACGATCTCGCACACCCGCTCCTCGAACAGGCCGAGCGTGGAAGGGTTCGTGAGCATGAGGGCGGCCGTGCGCGGCCCCAGGACGGCGCGCAGGGCATCGAGGTCGACCCCGCCGCGCGCGTCGGACCTGACCGTGATCGTGCGGTAGCCCGCCATCGAGGCGGTGGCCGGGTTCGTGCCGTGCGACGAATCCGGGACGATGATCTCGCTGCGCTCGGTATCGCCGCGGCTGCGGTGGTAGGCGCGGACCATGAGGATGCCGGTCAGCTCGCCCTGCGCGCCCGCGGCAGGCTGGAGCGTCACCGCCCGCATGCCCGAGATCTCGCAGAGCCACCGCTCGAGGTCCCACAGCAGCTCGAGCGTGCCCTGTGCGAGCGCGTCGGGGACGAGCGGGTGCAGGTCCGCGAAGCCGGGCAGCCGCGCGGCCCACTCGTTGATCTTCGGGTTCCACTTCATCGTGCACGAGCCGAGCGGGTAGAACCCCGTGTCGACCGCGTAGTTGAGGTGCGACAGGTTCACGAAGTGGCGGACGGTCTCCGGCTCGTCCACCTCGGGCAGGGCCGGTGGCAGCGCGCGCAGCTGGTCGGCCGGGATGCCGGCGAGCGCGTCGGCCGGGGGGTGCGGGATCCGGCTCGCGCGCCGGCCCGGCCGGGACAGCTCGTCGAGGGTCGGCTGCAGTGCGGCACCCACCGCCGGACAGACCGTGTCGGCGGCGCCGAACGGCGGGCTCGATCCGTCGACCTGCTCGTTCATGCCGCCACCTCCGTGCGCACGTCGCGCAGCGCCGTCGCGAACGCCGCGATCTCGGCCGGCTGCGTGACCTCGGTTGCGCAGACGAGCAGGGCGTCGCGCAGGACCGGGTCGTCGGGGAACCACGTCGCGAGCGGCAGGCCGGCGAGGATCCCGCGCTCGAGCAGCGCGGCGTGGACGCGCGGCGC
>JAJYGH010000003.1:25893-42047 GCA_021785175.1 Chloroflexota bacterium
TGGGCTGGGCGACGAGCACGCCCGCCACGGGGGCGCCGGCCTCCGCGAGCAGGCGTTCGAGCGCGTCGAGGTCGGTGGTCCCGTCGGACCGCAGTGGGATCGTCTCGAGCGCGAAGCGGCTGCCGTCGAGATACGCCCGCGTCGTCGCCACGTACTGCGGGTGCACGGCGCCGCTCACGAGGACGCGCGACCGGCCGGTGGCCCGGAGGCACATGAGGGCGGCCTCCGCCGTCGCGGTCGCGCCGTCGTAGTGGGACGCCGACACAGCGTCGAGCCCCGTCAGCTCGGCGAGCATCGACTGGTACTCGTAGATCGTCTGGAGCGTGCCCTGGCTGATCTCCGGCTGGTACGGCGTGTACGCCGTGTAGAACTCCCCGCGCGACACGATCTGGTCGACGGCGGCGGGCACGTAGTGCCGATAGACGCCGGCGCCGAGGAAGCTCGCGAGGTCGATGCGGTTACGCCCGGCGAGCGCCCGGAGGCGCAGGGAGAGCTCGAGCTCCGTCTCCGGCCCGGGCAGGTCGAGGCGGCGGGCGCGCACGGCCGGCGGGATGTCCGAGAAGAGCTCCTCGATCGACTCGATCCCGAGCGCCGCGCGCATGCGCGCGCGGTCGTCCGGCGTGTGCGGCCCGTAGGGCATGGCTCAGGCCCCGATCATCCGGCGGTACGCGTCGGCGTCCTTCAGCCCCTCCCCGTCCGACGCGGGCTCCGCGAGGCGCACGCGCGCGATCCAGCCCTCGCCGTACGGGTCCGAGTTGAGGAGCTCCGGCTTCCCGACCAGCGCCTGGTTGACCTCGACGACCTCGCCATCGACCGGCGCAAACAGGTCGCTGACGGCCTTCACCGACTCGACGACGCCGAACGCCTCGGCCCGCCGCAGGGACCGGCCCAATGCCGGCAGCTCGACGAACACGACGTCGCCGAGCTGGTCCGCCGCGTAGGCGGTGATCCCCACCGTTGCCGTGTCACCCTCCACGCGGAGCCACTCGTGCTCGTCGGTGTAGAGGAGACCGTCTCTCACGTCCACGTGCATCTTCCTCCGGCGATCCGGCCGGGCGTCCCTGACGTCCGATCCGGGCTGTCCGTGCGTCCATCCGCGCGCCCGGCTCGCTGGCCCT
Source organism: Chloroflexota bacterium (assembly GCA_021785175.1). Taxonomy (GTDB): domain Bacteria; phylum Chloroflexota; class Limnocylindria; order Limnocylindrales; family CSP1-4; genus JAJYNJ01. The sequence continues at coordinate 27,012 of JAJYGH010000003.1, forward strand.
CGCTCATCGCGCAGACCCCGCCTGCTGCGGCTGCCGCCCCATCAGGCGGGACGGCGATAGAACGGCAGCGCGACCACCTCGACGGGAACGCGCGCCTCGCGGATCGCGACCTCGAGCATCGTACCGGCGTCAGCGTCGGCCGGTGGCACGTACGCCATCGCGATCGCCTCGCCGAGTGTCGGCGACTGCGTGCCGCTCGTCACCATGCCGACCATCCCGGCGTGGGCGCCGTTCGCACCGCGCTCGAAGACGGCATACCCGTGACGCGCGATTCCGCGCCCGCGCACGACGAGCCCCACGAGGGCCTTCGTCCGCCTGCGCTCCTGCGCGGCCTGCAGCGCGGCGCGCCCGACGAAGTCGCCCGGCTTGCCGAACTTCACGATGCGCCCGAGGCCCGCGTCGAACGGGGTCGTGTCGCGCGTGAGTTCGTTGCCGTACAGGGGCATGCCGGCCTCGAGCCGCAGCGTGTCACGCGCGCCGAGCCCGACGGGCACGACACCCTGCGACGTGCCCGCGGCCAGCAGCGCGTCGAACACGTCCGTGCCCTCGTCCCACGCCACGAAGCACTCGAAGCCGTCCTCGCCCGTGTACCCCGTCCGTGCCACCAGCGCCGCGTGGCCCGCCACGTGGCCCTCGGCGATGGCGTAGTAGCGCAGCGACGGGAGGTCGACGTCCGTGAGCGGCGCGAGCACGGACGTCGCGAGCGGGCCCTGGATCGCGACGAGCGAGGTCCGCATCGAGGCATCGTCGAGGGTCGCATCGAACCCGGCCATGCGAGCGCGCAACTCGTCCGCCACGACGGGCGCGTTGCCGGCGTTCGCGACGACCATGAAGTGGTCCGGCGCGAGACGGTACACGATCAGGTCGTCGATGACGCCGCCATCGGAGGCGCAGATCATCGAGTAGTGGGCGCGGCCGATGGCGAGGGCCGGCGGGTCCGTCACGAGCGCGTACGCGAGCGCGGCCCCGGACTCGCCGCCCTCGACGTGCAGCTCGCCCATGTGCGAGAGGTCGAACACCCCGGCGCGCTGACGGACCGCCCGGTGCTCCTCGAGGATGCCCGCATACTGGACGGGCATCTCCCAGCCCGCGAACTCGACCAGGCGCGCGCCGAGCGCGCGATGACGCTCGAGCAGAGCTGTGGCACGCATCGCGACTCTCCTTGTCGTCTGGTCCGGCCCTGCCGCCCCCTCAGGCCGGCTCGCGCTCGAGGAACGCCTCGATCTGCGGCCGGGCGCGTTCCACGATCTCGCGCTCGGTTTCGTAGCTCAACAGGTGCGGCGCGTCGACCAGCGGGACCCAGCGCACCTCGTCGAACTCGTGGTCGTGGCTCGCCAGGCTGCCGCCGGTCGGCACCATCAGGAAATGGTGAACCGTCTTGTCGATGTGCGACCCGTGCTGAACGAACGAGTAATGGATCGATCCGACGGGCTCGACGATCCGGACGGCCAGCCCCGTCTCCTCCTCCACCTCCCGGAGAGCCGTGTCCTCGACCGACTCTCCGCTCGCCGGCGTGCCCTTCGGGAGTGTCCAGTGCATGCCCTCCCGCGGCCGATTCCGGCGGCCCAGCACGATCTCCGGCTCACCAGTCGATCGACGGACGACGAGGCCGCCCGCCGACATCGCGGTCCGTCGAGCGCCCGAGGACTGTGGGTTCAGCGCCGCCACGGCGCGGCGCGCAACGTCCCGCTGGCGTTGCGCGGCGAGAAATCGGTGGCCCAGTGGAGTCGGGGCTCGCGGCGGAGCACGCCCGAGCTCGGGAGTCGCGGCGCCTCGACCGTCATGCCCCGACGGTCACGCAGCCCCATCCGTCGACCGCGCGAGGGCGACGTCGCTCCCGTGGTCAGCCCGGGCGCCATGCGATGAAGACCGAGCCGCGCTTCGCGCCCGTGGTCGGACGGGGCGACGAACCGGGGCATCAGCCGGGCGGATCGACCGGGAGCGAGGCTGTGCTGCATGCCGTCTATGGTACCCACTCACCCCGACGACGCAAGCAATGCGAGCAGCTCGTCCGCGCGCTCCGGCTGCAGATCGCCGCGCGACGCGGCCAGCGCCACCGCGCGGCGCGCGAGCGCCACGTAGACCGCGATTCCGGCCGGATCCGCGCGCCGCAGCGCGTCGAGGTGGAGGCGCACGGTGCCAAGATCGCCGCGCACGATCGGGCCGGTCAGCGCAGCCTCGGGGCCAAGCCGAGCGGCGGCCTCGAGTGCCTGCCGTGCGAGGCCCTCGTACGTGCCGAGCCGCTCACCGGCCTCGATCCCGGCCGCGGCCGCGAGGTGGTCGACGACGTCGAGGAGGGCGACGAACTCGCCGGCGGCCATGGTCGCCGCGGCGTGGTGTGCCGCCTTGCCCGCAGCCGTCACCCGGACAGGCCGCGCGCCGACTGCCACGGCGATCTCCTCGAGGAGCGGCAGCAGGCCCTCGTCGCCCTCGACCGCCACGACGGCGCCGGGGAGCGCCGCGCGCCCTGCCGCCACGTCGGTGAACGCCACCAGCGGGTGGAAGCTGCCGGCCTCGGTGCCGGCCGCCATGGCGGGCGCGAGGACGGACGCCGGGAGGACGCCACTCGTATGGACGATGGCCTGCCCGCTGTAGAGGTGGATCGAGCCCGCGACCGCGCCGAGCGCGTCGTCCGGGACGGTGAGGAACAGGAGGTCGGCCTCGTCGAGCACGCCGTACGGCTCGACGTACGCGCGCGAGCCGGGCACGAGCGCCAGGAATCGCTCGCGGCGCGCGGGGTCACGTGACGAGGTCGCCGTCACCGGCCAGCCCGCCGCGCGCAGTGCGGCGCCGAGGGCGGTGCCCACCCGGCCCGCGCCGACGAACGCGATGCGCGGCAGGTTCGGGGAGATCGGGGGGACGCCGGGTTCCGGCGCTTCGCGCGGGCTCGTGGCGTCCGGCGGGAAGGCGCCGGCATCGGCGCGCATCGAGGAGCTCGCGCCCGCTCCCCCCGCACGCTCGTCCCGCCGCCCCCACCGGGTTCTCAACTCGGCCGCCGCCTCCACTCCGCGCGAAACGCTCGACCCGGCCATCCGCCGGCCATCACCGTCCACGCCATCGTAGTCGGCCCGGCACGGCCCGACCCGTCGCCCCGGCGGTCCGATCGGTCGCCCAAGCGTCCAAGGGGTCCCGGAACAGCTCGATCGGCTCTCCCGGATCGGGCGGTATACTCCCGTGACGTTTCTCGACCCGAGGCGGGCGCTCCCGTCAGGTGCCGATCATCCGCGCCGGTGATCCTCGCGCCGGGCGCGGTCCCTGGGAGGTTCGAGCACCATGTCCCGTCCGATCCATCCGGATCCCTTCGAGGCGCGCGCGCCCCTCGGCCGCGGGCTGCCCGACGTGTACCGCCTCGAGGCGCTGCGCGACCTCGGCTACGAGCCCGGACGGACGCCCGTCACCGTCAAGATCCTGCTCGAGAACGTCCTGCGTCATGCAGGTGATGGCGTGGTCGACGAGGCCGACGTGCGGACGCTCGCGGCGTGGCGGCCGGGTGCCCAGGCCGAGGCCGAGATCCCGTTCATGCCGACCCGCGTGCTGCTCCAGGACTTCACCGGGGTGCCGGCCGTCGTCGATCTCGCGGCCATGCGCGACGCGATGGCGGATCTTGGCGGGGACCCCGCGCGGATCAACCCGCTCGTGCCCGCCGATCTCGTCATCGACCACTCCGTGCAGGTCGACCGCTACCGGCTGCCCGACTCGTTCCGCTTCAACGTGGAGCGCGAGTACGAGCGCAACGGCGAGCGTTACCAGTTGCTGCGCTGGGCCCAGACGGCGTTCGACGACCTGCGGGTCACGCCGCCAGGGACCGGCATCTGCCACCAGGTCAACCTCGAGTACCTCGCGACGGTCGTGACCGACTGCGACGACGCCGCCGGCCGGCTGGCCTTCCCCGACACGCTGGTCGGCACGGACTCCCACACGACCATGGTCAATGGCCTCGGCGTGCTCGGGTACGGCGTCGGCGGAATCGAGGCCGAGGCCGTCCTGCTCGGGCAGCCGCTCTACCAGCCCATGCCGCGGGTCGTCGGCGTGCGGCTCAGCGGCGCGCTGCCGAAGGGCAGCACCGCGACGGACCTCGTGCTCTGCGTGACCGAGATGCTGCGCCGCCAGGGCGTCGTCGGCTCGTTCGTCGAGTTTGCCGGCGACGGGCTCGCCACGCTGCCGCTCCCCGACCGGGCGACGATCTCGAACATGTCGCCCGAGTTCGGCGCGACCGCCACGCTCTTCCCGATCGACGAGGAGACGATCGCCTACCTGCGGCTGACGGGCCGCGACGAGGCCCGGCTGGCACTCGTGGAGGCCTACGCGCGTGCCCAGGGCCTGTGGCGGCTCCCGGGCCGCGTGCCCGAGTTCGACGTCCTGCTCGACCTCGACCTTGCCTCGGTCGTGCCCAGCGTCGCGGGCCCGCGGCGGCCGCAGGACCGCGTCGCGCTCAGCGACCTGCGCGACTCGTTCCGCACCGCGTATCCGGCACCCCAGCGCGCATCCGGATCGGCCGTTCCCGGCGCGCAGCCCATCCCCGCCGCGGCGCAGGCTGCCGCAGCGGCGGCCGCTCCCCAGCCGGCGGGCACGACCCTCGGGCGGTTCGTCGCCGAGGGCGGTGGGGGCGACGTGCGCGCCCTCCCCTCGGACCAGGCGGCGGCGGCCATCGCGGTGGAGCAGACCGGCGAGCCGAGCGTCGGTGGCTCGGAGTCGCCGTACGAGCCGGTCCACCTGTCCTCCGACGTGCCGGGCGATGGCGCCACGATCCGCACGGGATCGGTGGTCATCGCCGCCATCACGTCGTGCACGAACACGTCGAACCCGACCGTCATGGTCGGGGCCGGCCTGCTGGCGCGGAACGCGGTCGCTCGCGGCCTGTCCGTGGCCCCCACCGTGAAGACGAGCCTCGCACCGGGCTCGCGGGCCGTCACCGAGTACCTGCGCGCCGCCGGGCTCATGGACCCGCTCCAGCAGCTCGGCTTCGAGCTCGTCGGCTACGGCTGCACGACATGCATCGGGAACAGCGGCCCACTCGACGCGCCGGTCGCGCAGGCGATCGAGGAGCACGACCTGACCGTGGCGGCGGTGCTGTCCGGGAACCGCAACTTCGAGGGGCGCATCCATCCGCTGGCACGCGTGAGCTACCTCGCCTCGCCGCCGCTCGTCGTGGCGTTCGCGCTGGCCGGGCGGATCGACGTGGACCTGACGTCCGAGCCGGTCGGGTGGGACCGCGAGGGCCGGCCCGTCATGCTCGACGAGATCTGGCCGGCGGCCGACGAGATCCGGTCGACGATCGACTCGGCGATCGATCCCGAGCTGTTCCGGCGGACGTACGCGAGCGTGTTCGACGGCGACGACCAGTGGCGGGCGCTGCCAGTGCCGACCGGCGACCGGTACGCCTGGGATCCCGCGTCGACGTACGTCGCGCGGCCGCCATTCTTCGAGGGGCTGGGGCCCGATGCCGAGCCCGTCACGGACATCCTGGGCGCACGGGCGCTGGCAGTGCTCGGTGACTCAGTCACGACCGACCACATCTCGCCCGCGGGCACGATCGCCACGTGGAGTCCCGCGGGGCAGTGGCTGCAGGAGCGTGGCGTGGCGCCGCTCGAGTTCAACAGCTACGGCTCGCGGCGCGGCCACCATGAGGTCATGATGCGCGGCACGTTCGGGAACATCCGGCTGCGCAACCGGCTGGTCGACCGCGAGGGGCCGTACACCGAGCACCAGCCGTCGGGCGAGGTCATGTTCATCTACGACGCGGCGATGCGCTACGCGGCCGAGGGGGTGCCGCTCGTGGTGATCGGCGGGCGCGAGTACGGGACGGGCAGTTCCCGTGACTGGGCCGCGAAGGGCACGAACCTGCTCGGAGTACGCGCCGTGATCGCCGAGAGCTTCGAGCGGATCCACCGTTCGAATCTCGTGGGCATGGGCGTGCTGCCGCTGCAGTTCCGGCCCGAGGAGAACGCGGCGTCGTTGGGGCTGACCGGCCGCGAGACGTACGCGATCCGGGGGTTCGCCGACGGTCCGCAACCGCGGCAGGAGGTGACGGTCGAGGCGACGGCGCCCGACGGCCGCGTCATCTCCTTCCGCGCCATCGCGCGGCTGGACGGCCCGATCGAGGTCGACTACTACCGGGAGGGCGGGATCCTCCCGGCCGTGCTGCGGCGGCTCGCACGCGAGGACGGAGACGGCTCCGGCACGGCGACGAACGCCACGACTCCCGACGCGGGCGACGCGGCGCCGGTCCACTGACGGTCCGGCGCGCCGAGTGCCCCCGTGGTGCGAGGGGCCGCCGTGGATCGCGCCCGGGTGCCTCGGGGCCCGGCGTCAGCTCGCGGAGAGCGAGGCCGCGGGCGATGCCGGTGTCGGCGTGGCGAGGCTCACGGACGAGCCGAACCCCGCGCCGAGCAGCAACAGCCCGACGACGACGAACAGCGCGATCAGGGCGAGGATCAGCGCGTACTCCGCGAGCCCCTGCCCGGGCGCGCCGCGCGGATGAGCACGTTCGGCCCGCCGCCGGATCAAGGCCGCTCGGCTCCGGGGGCCACGGCGTCCGGCTCCGCTGCCGGCCGCGCCTCCGCGGAGGGCTCCGAAAGGGAGACGAGCGCCGCCAGCGCGTGCGGGAAGCGCGCCGCGGCGAGCGTCCGGACCGCCCTGGCGTACGCCGCGATCTCGCGCTGCGCGTCGTCGGCGAGGCGCTGGTCGAGGAAGTGCCCGACGGCCTGCAGCGACGCGGTCCAACGCCAGCGCACGTACATCGCGTACGCGGGCAGGAACACACGGGCCTGCTCGACCGCCGCGCCGGCCGCGATCGCCGCCTCGTACAGCTCGAGCGACCGCGCGTAGTGCGCCGCCAGGTCGGCCGACAGCCGCTGTCCCACGTCGGCCGGGAGCGGCTCGCCCGAGCCCTGCTTCCGGTTCTGCGGAGCGCTGCGCCAGCCGTCCGGCTGGATCGCCAGGAACGTCGGCTCCTCGGTGACGTACCGCCGGCTCGACTCGTTCCACGCCTCCATGGTGTGGTCCGACCCGACGACGTACTTCCACCACTGGCGGGCGACCATCAGCGGAGCGTAGATCTCGAACGACAGGACGGCGTGACGGAAGGGGCTCGTGTGGCCCTCGCGGCCCAGGAAGGCCAGCAGCCGCTCCTCGGCCGACCCGAACCGCGACGCCTCCTTGTCGAAGCTGACCTTCGCGGCGTTGACCACCGTGAGGTCGTCACCCATGACGTCGACGAGGCGGACGTAGCCGTGGTCGAGCACGGGAATGCGATCGGGCAGCTGCGTCATGTGGCCTCCTGTGCAACTCGCGAGAGAATGGTGCCAGAAGCGGCGCCGCGCGAGCAGTCGTCATGGGATGGAGCCGGCGCAATGATCGCCGGGCGGAGCGGAGGCGCCACGAGTTGAGTCGGGAGATCGCCGGACAGCGAGGGCAGGAGGACGAGGCCGCCGGGAGTGCCGCAGGGACCCGGGCCGGCCGCGGCGGGATCGACTACAAGTGGGTCGCGCTCTCGGTCACGACGCTCGGATCCGCGATGGCCGCCATCGACTCCTCGATCGTCGTGCTCGGCCTCCCGACGATCATGACGAGCCTCCATTCCGACCTCGTCACGATGATCTGGGTGCTCATGGGCTACATCCTCATGAGCACGGTCTTCCTCATGCTGTTCGGGCGCCTGGCGGACATGTTCGGCCGCGTGCGCATGTACAACATGGGGTTCGCCGTCTTCACCGTCGGCTCGCTGCTCTGCGCGCTGTCCGGCAACGGCATCCAGCTGGTCGCGTTCCGGCTCGTGCAGGGCATCGGGGGGGCGATGCTCATGGCGAACGCGATGGCGATCATCACCGAGGCGTTCCCGCGGAACGAGCGCGGCCGTGCGATGGGGATCAACGCGATCACATGGGCAATCGGCAACATCGTGGGACCGGTCGCCGGCGGCCTGATCCTCGCGTTCCTGTCGTGGCAGTGGATCTTCCTCGTGAACGTTCCGATCGGGATCGTCGGCACGCTGTGGGGCTACCTCGCGCTCCATGAGATCGGGGAGCCGAGGCGCGGCGAGCGGTTCGATCTGCTCGGGATGGTCCTGTTCTCGGGCGGCATCATGTGCCTGCTGATCGCGCTCTCGCAGGGGATCGCCTGGGGCTGGCTGTCCGCGCCGACCCTTGGCCTGTTCGGTGCGTTCCTCGTGCTCGAGGCCCTGTTCGCGCTGTCCGAGCGGGGCAACGGGGTGCACTTCATCGACCCCGTGCTGCTGCGATCGCGGGTCATCGCGTTCGGCACGGCCGCCGCGACGCTGCAGAGCCTCAGCATGTTCGCGGTCAACTTCCTGATCGTCTTCTACCTGCAGGCGGTGAAGGGCGAATCCCCCCTGACGGCGGCACTCTGGATCCTGCCGCTCTCGGTCGTGCAGTCGGTGGTCGGGCCGATCGGGGGAATCCTCTCGGATCGCATCGGGGCCCGAACGCCGGCGACGGCCGGCCTCGTGCTCCAGGCGGTCGCCTGTGTGGTGCTGGCGCAGTTGACCGCGACATCCTCCTACGCCCAGCTGCTCGGCGGCCTGATCCTGCTCGGCATCGGTGGCGGCCTGTTCTGGTCGCCGAACACGAGTGCGGTCATGGGGGCCGCTCCCGTCCAGCGGCTCGGTGTCGCGAGCGCGACGCTCGCGACGTTCCGCCAGACGGGCATGGTGACAAGCTTCGCGCTCTCGCTGGCGGTCGCGGCCGCGGCGATCCCGCCGCGGCTCGTCGGCGCGATCTTCCTCGGCACGTCCGTGAGCCTGGGCGGCAGCGTGATGAGCGCGTTCACCGTCGGCATGACGCACGCGCTGGTCGTGTCGGCGGTCATCGTGCTGCTCGCGAGCGCGATGACGCTGCTCGCCGGCGACACGGCGAAGAACCGGTCGGCCGCGGCTCCCGCCTGAGGCCGCGGCCCCCGTCCGGGGTCGCGGGCCCCGCCTGAGGCCGCGGCTCCCGTCCGAGTCGCGGGCCCGAGCGACTCGAGCTCCGGCGCGGCGTCGCGAGCCCGTTCGGGATCCCCGCGCCGCAGCTGTCCGCTCCACAGGCCGATGCGTCCCAGGTCCAGCGTCGCCTCGCGGCACCTCCTTCGCGCCATCCTCCCACTGCGGACGCGAGCCCGCTGCGGGACACTCGTCACAGGCGGCGGGACAACTCCTCGCGAACTGCGAGACACTCCTCCCGGGCCGCGCAGTCGTCGCGCGCGCGGCGCGGGAGTGGCGCGCGGGCTCGGCCCGTTCGCCCGCGCAGTCAATGTGAACGTTTGGGCGCCGCCCGGCGTCGATTGGACATGATCACGGTGGAGGGACGACCCGCGGTGGAGGCGAGTGACCGGCACGAGGCCGCCGACGACGCACGGGCGCGCGCGTTCGCGGGGTTGATGGATCGCCGGACGCTCGACTCCGCCTACCGTTACGCAACCCTGATCCTCGGCGACCCGGACGAGGCGGAGGACGCGACCCACGACGCGGCGCTGAGCGCCTGGCGGCACTTCGCCGAGCTGCGCGACCAGGAGCGGTTCGACGCGTGGTTCGGGCGCATTCTCGCGAACGCATGCCGCGACCGCCTCCGGGCCAACAGGCGCGTCCGCGCGCTGACCGAGATGCCAGCCGCCCGCGAGCACGAGGACGACCTCGGGAACCCACCGGATCGGCATGTCGGGCCCGACCCGACGGATCGCATCGCCGGGCGCGACGCGATCGCCGCGGGGCTGCGGCGGCTGAGCGTCGAGCATCGAGAGGTGCTGGTGCTGCGCTTCTGGGCCGACCTCACGGTGATCGAGATCGCGGCCCGGACTGGCGTGGGTCCCGGAACCGTCAAGTCGCGTCTCCACTACGCATTGCGCAATCTCCGCGCCTCGATCGACGCGGACGAGTACGGAAGGTACGCACGATGACCGAGCACGACCCGTTCGAGCGGGACCTGCGCGACGTTCTCGACGAGCTGGCCGCCGTGCCGGCCCCCGACGCGCTGCGGGCGCGGGTGGCGGCGATCCCGCACCTCGAGCCGTCGGGCGCCCGCGCGGGCGGGATCAGTCGCTTCCTCACGGCCCGTGGAAGGGCGTTCCGCGCGCTCTCGACGCTTGCCGCGGCCGCGGTGATCCTCGTCGCGGCAGCCCTCGTCGTGACGACGCTCCCCGGCGGCGGAGCCACGCCCGGCGGGGACGGCGGAGCGACGCTGCCGACACGCCCGGCCGCCACGGGCTCCCCGGCGTCGAGCGCGCCCGCGGCCACAGCCGGGACGGTCGTGATCGTTCCGACGCCCCTGCCCTCGGCGTCCGCCAGCTCGAGCCCGGCCTTGCCGGGCACGCCGTCCGGGTTCGAGGCCGCCTCCGTCACGTTCGTGTCGAGCGAGGACGGCTGGGCGCTCGGCTCCGTCTCGTGCGGCAGCAGCGCGCCCTGCGCGGCGATCGTGAAGACGACCGATGGGGGCCGCACCTGGACGCAGGCGACGGCGCCGCAGACGGCTCTCCACCGGGCGCCCGTCCAGCCGGGGTCGGGCGCGGGCGTGAGCGGCATCCGCTTCGCGAACGCGTCGGATGGGTGGGCGTTCGGGCCCGATCTCTGGTCGACCCACGACGGCGGCGCGACGTGGACGCAGGTCACGATCCCCGGGATGGGCGCCGGCACGATGGTCGTCGCGCTCGAGACGTCCGACGGCATGGTGCACGCCGTGGCGTGGAACGGGAGCGGCAGCTACCGGATCGCGTCGAGCCCGGTCGGCACCGACGCGTGGCAGCTGTCGTCCGTGCAGATCCCGGTGGGCGCCGGCCCGGTGCCGCAGATCCAGCTCGTCCTGTCCGGCAGCGCGGGCTGGGCGGTCGAGGTCGACCGGGTCGTTGTCGGCGGCGCGAGGCTGTCCGGCGGGACGTGGCGTTCATGGACTCCGCCGTGCTCGAACGCGATGGGACCGGCTCTCCTCGACGCGGCGACACCCAGCGACCTGGTCGCCGAGTGCGACGGCGGCATCTGGGGCACGCCGAGCGATCCCTTGCAGAACGGGCAGCACCTGTACGTCTCGACCGATGGCGGGCTCGCGTTCTCCCGGTCGACCGCGTCCGTCCCGTTCTCGAACGTCGATGCGATCGCCGAGCCCACGGCCGGCTCGATCGTCCTCGGAGGTACCCGCGGGCAGGCCACATCCGTCGGCGTCATCGCGACGTCGACCGACGCCGGCCGGACCTGGGCCTCGTACGACCTGCCGGCGGGCTCCGTCGTCCAGTACATCGGTTTCACGACCCCGGCGCAGGGCGTGGCGATCGTCGAGACCGGCACCGCCACCCACCTGTACATGACGTACGACGGCGGAACCTCCTGGACGGAGACGGCGGTCGCCGGAAGCTGACGGCCGGGCAGAGATGCCGGCCCGCTCCGCGATGAGCGACGGGCCGGTGTCCTCGCGCGGCGGGCCGGGCCGGGCCGGGCGTAGCTGCCGAACGAGCCGCAGGCACCACCAATTGCCCGGATGCCCGGAATCCGGGGTAGGCCATATCGAGGAGCCGGACCCGGGACTGTAAGACCACTGTGATGCGCGTTTGCGGCGCGCTAGCATGCCTGCACGGCGTGATGGCGCTGCGCTCGATCCAGCGCGACGACACGCCCCGCGACGCGGTGGTGGCCCTCCGCCTGCCCGCCGGTCGCCCGTCCGACCAACGGAGGGGCCGTCTTGCGACTGCACCGATCCGCGCTCCCGGCGATCTTCGCCCTCCTCGTCGCCCTCGCCGCCGTCCCGCTGGTGCCGTCGTCGGCATCGGCGGATACGAGCCTGGCGGCGGCGTGCGACGCCACGCGCATCCGAAGCGCGCCCACGGCGGGAACCGTCGTTGACAAGCTGCCCGCGGGCACCCTCGTCACGGTGGCCACCACGACCACCGGCGACAGCTGGTCGGTGACCTGCCCCTCGACCTCGTCCGGCAACACCTGGTACCAGATCACCTCGGTCAACGGCGTGCCGGTCTCCACGGCCTACCCCGGGTACAGCGCCCTCTACGGCGCGACGGTGCTCTTCCAGACCCCGCCGCCCCCGCCGCCTCCCAGCCCGTACCTCGAGGGGATCGACGTCAGCCAGTGGCAGAACGCGATCACGTGGCCGCTCGTGCCGGGCGCAGGCAAGTCGTTCGTGATCATGCGAGCGACACTCGGGGAGACGTACGTCGACCCGACGTACGCGACGAACCATGCGGGCGCACGGCAGGCCGGACTGGCGGTGACCGCTTACCACTACGCCAAGCCGTCGCTGTCGCCGAACGACGCCGTGATCCAGGCGGACAACTTCGTCGAGAACGCGGCGCTGCTGCCGGGCGATCTCGTCCCGGCGCTGGACATCGAGGAGACAGGCGGCCTCGCCCCCTCCGACCTGCAGGCCTGGGTCCAGGCGTGGCTCACCGAGGTCACGCTCCGGCTGGGCGTGCACCCCATGATCTACACGAGCCCGAGCTTCTGGACGAACTCCATGGGCAACACCACGATGTTCGCCGACGAGGGGTACACGACGCTCTGGGTCGCCCACTGGACCTCGAACGCCGGGCCGACGGTCCCCGCGAACAACTGGGAAGGCCGCGGCTGGACGTTCTGGCAGTACTCCGACTGCGGATCCGTCGCGGGGATCAGCGGGTGTGTCGACCTCGACCGCTACAACGGTACCGACCTCACCCCCATGCGGGTCAACTACGCGCCGGTCGGCCCGCTCGGGCTGCCGGTGCTGACGTCCGTCTCGCCGAACACCATCGGCGCGGGATCCGGTGACGCGACGCTCAGCGTCACCGGCGCCAACTTCGTGTCCGGCGCCTCCACCGTCTACTGGAACGGGACGCCGCTCCCGACGACGTTCGTCTCGCCGACGCAGCTGACGGCCGTCCTGCCCGCGACGATGACGACCGTCCCGACGACGGGGACCGTCGCGGTCCTCAACCAGACGCCCGGCGGCGGGTTCAGCGTTCCGGCGATGTTCACGGTCACGCTCCAGCCCGCGCAGATCACCATCGCGTCGAGCGCCAGCGTCGTGTCGTGGGGCAAGGGGGTCACGCTGACCGTGCACCTCGGCCCCACGGGCGCGAACCGCCAGGTCACGATCCTGCGGATGCAGGCGAACGCAACGGCGTTCACGCCCTACACGACCCTCACGACGGACGCGAACGGTAACGCGTCCCTCCCGAACTACACGCCGCCGGTGAACACGCAGTTCGAGGCATCGTTCGCCGGGGCGAGCGACCTCGGTCCCGGGACGAGCAGCCCGATCCGCGTCGTCGTGCGCCAGTTCGTCGTGCTGCGCCCGACGAACTTCGGCAGCATCCGGTACGTCCGCGCCGGCACGGCCGTCACGTTCACCGCGACGATACGGCCGATCGGGGCGGACCTCGCGCCCGGCAAGGCCACCTTCGCCTTCTTCCACTACGTCAGCGGGCACTGGCAGCGCGCCGCCACGCGGACGTTCGTGGCCGACCAGTACGGGCGAGCGAGCACCACGTGGACGTTCTCGACTCCCGGCCAGTGGTACGTCCGAGCCGTCGCCGACCCGACGCCAACCAACGCCAACAGCTACTGGAGCCCGCTCGAGCGGTACTCCGTGTACTGATCGACTCCCGCCACGGGCCCCCTCGGGCCTCCGCGGCGCGCCGGAACTCGAATCTCACTCGACGCCCGCGGACTTCGCGGGCGTCGATCGTTGTCCGGGCGAGCGACGCGCCTGCGCGACCGTTGAATCTCCGGTGGGCGCCGCGTGCCGCAGCCCCGGGGCTGCTCGGGCGTGAGGACGTCAGCGAGCCGCCGGCCCGCGGCTCGTCCCGCCCAGCAGCTCATCGATCCATCGGGCGCGCGGATCGGCGTCCACCAGGACCGCCCTGACGAACAGCGTGAGGGGGATCGCGAGCAGTCCGCCGAGCGGACCCAGGACCACGGCCCAGAAGACGAGGGACAGGAACGTCACGGTCGCGGACAGGCCGACGGCATCGCCGACGACCTTGGGCTGGATGAGCGACTGGATGACGAAGTTGACCACCGAGTACGCGATGACGACCGCGACCATCGGGCCGACACCGCCATGGAGCAGCGCGATGAGCGCCGGCGGCGCGACGCCGAGGACGAACCCGACGTTGGGGACGTAGTTCGTGACGAAGGAGAGCACGCCCCACACGACCGGCAGCGGCACGCCGAGGGCAAACAGCACCACGACGTCGACGAGCGCGACCACCAGCCCGAAGACGGTCGACACGACGATGTACCGGCGAGTGCGCTCGACGAAGGTCTCGAGCGCGGGCACGATGCCCGGGCGGGCCGGCGTGGACGCGAGCGAGCGCGCGAACCCGGGAGCGTCGATGCCCAGGAACAGGACGAGCACGGCGACGAGCAGCAGGGCCGAGGCCGCGCTCGCGGCTCCGCCGAGGATGGGCCGCAGGCCGCTCAACAGGCTCGGGAGGTCGAGACCGGCAATCGCAGCCGAGATGTCGTCCCGCGTGACGCCCATCGGCTCGAGCAGCGAGAGCGCCCGGGCCACGAGGTCGCGGAACTGGGCCGAGTACTGCGGCAGGAGGAGCCCAAGCTGGAGCGCGGAGAAGGCGAGGCCGGCGACGAGCGCGACGAGGACCGCGTACGCGGCGGCAAGCAGGACAGCGACCGAGAGCCACTCCGGCGCTCCGCGGCGCCGGAGGGCGCCGGCGATCGGGTAGAGCGTCAGCACGAGGACCGCGGCCAGGAACGCCGGCCCGGCGATGCCCCGGAACTCGGTGATGCCCGCCAGCGCGACGACGACGGCCGCCAGACCGGCGAGCACGAGCAGCGTTCGCGGCACGATCCGGGAAGCGCGGGCAGCCGCGGCGCCCCCAGCTTCTCCCTCGCGCGCTGACGCGGGGTCAGCAGCCACTGCCCCGTCCGGTCGTTCGCGCGAACTCCGGGTCCGCGGCCGGTGTCGTCTCGAGCCGCCCGCCGGACATCGCCCGTTGCCCGCCCGTGATGACGTCCATCGCGGTTCAGTGTCCCGTCGACGGGGGGTTGGCGGCGAGGGCCGAACGACCCGACGTCCAGGGGGAGGCGGATCACACTCGCCC
>JAJYGH010000073.1 GCA_021785175.1 Chloroflexota bacterium
CTGAGCTATAGCCCCATTCAGAGCCGCGCCAGTGTAGCACGGGGTCCCTGGCCGACGGGGCTCCCGGACGGACCCGAGGCGGCCATGGCGGTCAACCCGTCCGGGCAGGTGCCGGGACCCGCAGCGTGGCTCAGAACGCGCCGCTGACGAGCAGGTCGAGGTGGACGCGCGGCCCGAGGCGCTCGGTGAGCCGCGCCCGCACCCCCTCGCGGAGGCGGGATGCCTCGACCCGGCCGCGGCGCGTCACGGCGTACCTGGGTGGCGATGAGGGCGTCGCGACGACGAGCCGCTCGTCCTCGAGCTCGTGGAGCAACGGGAACACCGGAGGGGTCTCTCCGAAGAGCCGCGCCATCGGGGCGAGCAGGTTGAGCGCGTCGAGCCCGGTGAGTGGGCCGAGGTCGTCGATGACGCGGAGCGCGCAGTATCGGAGGACGTCCGACGAGCGCGGCGGATGGATCCGGCGGCGAGCGGAGGCGGGGAGGCCGGCCGCGTTGGTCGCGTTCACGCCCGTCGCGGATCTCGCGGACGGGCCGGCCGCTGGACGGACGGTGGCCGGTGGGTCGGTCGGGCCGGCGACGCGCCAGGAGCCCGGCGCGGCGGACGATCGACCGGCGAGTGGGCGATCGGTGCGAGTGCGCGCGATGTGCGTGGTTGCCAGCGTCATGATGTCGGCCCTCCGCGTGGTGGGTGGACGGCGCGGTCCTGGGTCGGCGGGATCGCGCCGCGTGCGTGGCCCCAGCCTCTTCCGCCCGTCTGAAGGCGCGCTGAACCCCGCGGTGGCGCCGTGGGACCGAGACGGTTAAGGAACTCGCATCCCGCCTCGCCCTCGTCGTCGCGACCACCCCCCGGGATGCACGAGCAGCCGCCGGAAGGCCGCGGCCGAAGGCGCCGAACGGGCCGGCCGGATGGGATACTCGGACGGTGGACGAGGACCCCGACGCGATGGTCTGCCGGACTCCGCGGGTATGGGCGTGAAGCCGGCGCAGCGCGGGGAGGCGTCCGATCTCCGCGCGTCCGTGCGACGGGAGGCCGCCGGCGTCTCCTATCGCCTCCGGCGGTCCCCGCGAGCCCGGCGGCTCCGCCTCGTCCTCGACGCCGACGGCACGCCGCTCGTGACCCTGCCGGTGCGCGCGCCCGCGCGCCTCGCCGACGACTTCGTCGCGTCCCGCCGCGACTGGATCGGCCGGCAGCGGCAGCGGTTCGACGCGCAGCGGGAGCGGCATCTCGCGCGGGGTTCGATCGGGGACGGTGGGACGCTCGAGTTCTCCGGACAGTCGCACCGGATCGACGTCTGTCCGCTGGCGCAAGGCCGACGTACCCGGATCGAGCACGATGATTCGCGTGAGCTGCTGATCAAGGTCTGGCTCTCGCCCGACGACGACCGACCGCTGCCGATCATCCTCGAGGCGTGGCTCCGGCGCGAGGCACGGTCGGCGGTTCGGCGGCGCGTCACCGCACGCGCCCCGCAGGTGGGGGTGTTGCCCGTCGCGGTGTCGATCCGCGACCAGCGGACGCGGTGGGGGAGCGCATCGCGGTCGGGACGGCTTTCGTTCTCGTGGCGGCTGGTGCTGGCGCCGCCTGCCGTGCTTGACTACGTCGTCGTGCACGAGCTCGCGCATCTGGTCGTGTTCGGTCACCCGCCGGAGTTCTGGGCACTGGTGCGCGGCGTCTTGCCCGAGGCCGATCGTGCTCGCCGGTGGCTGCGGGACCACGCGCGCGAGCTCCACTGGTCGCTCGAGACGCTGGACGCCGTGTAGGACCGACGCCTGGGGCGTCTGGCGTGAGGCGTCGCGCGCGGGGGAGAGACGCGGGGGAGAGAGGTGCGTGGAAGAGGCGGCGGCTCGTCGTTTGGTCACGGACGCGTCCCGCCATCGCGGGCGCCTTGCGTCAGCGGCGCGTGGGCGAGCGGGGCGTCCCGGTGTCCGTGCGGCGGACGTCTCGTGCGGTCAGCGGCCGTACCGCCTCGACCGCTGCTGGAACGTGCGCAACGCCCGCAGGAAGTCGATCTCGCGGAACACCGGCCAGTACGCATCGCAGAAGTAGAACTCGCTGTGGGCGCTCTGCCAGGGGAGGAAGCCTGACAGCCGCACCTCGCCGCTCGTGCGGATGATGAGCTCCGGATCCGGCTGCCCGTTCGTGTACAGGTGCCTCGCGAGCTCCTCGGCGCTGATGCGCGACGGCAGCTCTCCGGCCGGGATCCCGCCCGCGACCAGGTCCCGCACGGTCTCGCGACACGCGTCCACGAGCTCGTCGTGGCCGCTGTACGCCACGGCAAACGTGCACATGGGACCCGGGCTGCTCGCCGTGGCCTTCTCCGCAAGGTCGATCGCGGCCCGCACGCGCTCCGGCAGCGCGTCACGCCGCCCGATCACGCGAACACGCATCGGCGCGGGCCGTCCCCGGCGTCCGTCCAGCCCGACGAGCCGCTCGGTCACCACGTCGAGGAGCGCCGACAGTTCCTCCGGCGATCGGTCGAGGTTCTCGATCGACAGCGCCCACAGCGTGACTTCGTCGATCCCGAGCGCGCGGCACCAGCCGAGCACCTCGAGGATCTTGTCGGCGCCGCGGCGGTGCCCCGCGGCCGGGTCCGCCAGTCCTTCCCGCTGCGCCCACCGCCGGTTGCCGTCCATGATGATCGCGACATGGTTCGGTCGCGGACGGGACAGGACCTGCTCGCGGAGTCGGTGCGCGTACAGGCGATAGAGTGGGGCGAGGGCGAGTCCGGCCGCTCTGTGCCGCGTCGATCGCACGACCGAGCCGAGGCCGGACCCGGCCCGGCTCGCGCGCGAGCTGCCCGCGGGAGCGCGCACGTCCGCCGCAAGCGGGCCGGAGGGCGTGGGGGCGGGGCGCAGGCGCATGATGGCATCATACCGGCGGCCGTTGCAGGCAGGACGAGCCCGACGACGGGCCGCTCGTCGCACGGAACGGTACGCCGCCGGCCCCTCGTTGCAGACGCGCGCTGCCGAGGAGAACGCCGAGCGATCGCGTCGGAGCGATCCGGGGACGAGCCCGCGGTGAGCCGGGATGTCATCCGATTGTCATCGAACGGACGTCCACTGCTCGCGGCCCCTCATGTTTCTCGGGTGACGATCAGCCGGCCCGCAACCAAGCGGGCGGTCCGTGAGAACGACTCGAAGCAGAGGAGTGGTGGATGATCAGACGCGAACGAGATCTGCGGCAGGGGAGCCGGTTCGCGCCGGCAGTCTGGCTGCTCGTGATGGTCATGGTTCTCGGTGCGCTGATGGCGCTCAGCGCCGGGTCTGTCTTTGCGCAGTCCTCGAGCGCGAGCCCGAGCGCCAGCGCCAGCACCGGCGCTTCGTCGAGCCCGGCGGCGTCGACGGCGGCCAGCCCGGCGGCGTCGACGGCGGCCAGCCCGGCTGCCAGTGCGACGGCGCCGGCGACGAGCACGGCCCCGGTCCAGCAGGGCGGCAGCGCGCCGATCCTGCCGGTGCTCGCGGTGCTCGCGATCGTGGCCGCGGCCGCGCTCGTGATCACGCCCCAGCAGCTGGCCAAGCGCCAGCGTTGACCGGAGGAACCAGCCGCACGGCGTGACGGACCGAGAGCCTCGAGACCGAGGACGACGGTCCGCTCAGGACCGGGCACAGAACGGAGCCGGCCATGCGCCGGCTCCGTTCTGCATGGTACGCCCGGCATGGGCAGCACCTTGGAGGTGCGAGTTCTCCGCGGGCCGGGGTGGTACGCCACGAGCGAGACTCCGCACGTCGCGCACCAGACGCAGAGCGCCGAGAAGGACGACGAGCGGCTCCGACGATGTCGTTCGCCCGTGTGCGGTACGGTGTTGCGCACATGTCGTGGTCGAACCCTCGGACGAGCGTCCCGCCGGAGGGCCGCGAGCGCGCCGTTCGCGCGCTCGTCGTCGGCTTCTCGTTCGGCCTGATCGCGGTCGCGGGGAAGCTGCCGATCAACGCCGTCGCCGGCGGCGACGTCGGCCTGCTCCCTCTCGTCATCGGCGTGGGCGTCGCGACGTGGTACGGCGGCCGGATCGCAGGTGTCATGGCGACCGCGAGCTCGGCAGTCGCCGACTCATGGTTGCAGGCGCTCCACGGCGGCGCCGCCGCGGCGGCGCCGCAGCACTGGGCGGGTGTGTTCCTGTATCTCGTGGTGGGTCTGGCGTCCGCCGTCGTGATCGACATGCTGCGGGTCGCACGGGCGACGGAGGCGGCGGAGGCCGTGGCGCGAGATCGCCTGAACGCCGCGCTTGCGGAGCGCGAGGCGCGACTGGCGGAACTCCTCGAGCAGGAGCGCGAGGCGACGCTGCAGCGGGACGCGTTCGTCGACATCGTGTCGCACGAGCTCCGGACGCCGATCACGGTCGTGGTGGCCTCCGCAAGGCTCCTCTCGCGCGACGCGGACCGTCTCCCGTCCGCGGATGCGGCGCTCGTCCGCGAGATCGAGGCGGGTTCGGACCGGCTGGAGCGGCTCGTGCAGGACCTCGTGGTGCTGGTGCGCTCGGAGCGGGGCGCGGTCCCCGAGGCCGACGACCCGGTGCGGCTGGCTCCCGTCATCGCGCGAGCCGTGGCCGCCGAGGCTGCTCGCTGGCCCGAGCTCACGTTCACTTCCCTGATCGACGACGCGCTGCCGGTCGTCTCCGGCAGCGAGGGATATCTGGAGCAGGTGCTCGGCAACCTGCTGTCGAATGCGGCGAAATACAACCGGCCGTCTGGGACCGTCCGGGTCCTCGCGAGTGCCGACGCCCATGGTGTCAGCGTCCGCGTCCAGGACGACGGGCCGGGGATCGTGGACGCCGAGTCCGACCGGCTCTTCGACCTCTACTACCGTTCCGGCAGCACGTCCGGCGCGGCGGCCGGGAGCGGCATCGGGCTGTACGTGTCGCGCCAGCTTGCCCGGGCGATGGGGGGCGACATCCGGGCGCGGCGGCGACCCGAGGGCGGCTCGGAGTTCGAGGTGCGGCTGCGTGCGTACGACGTCGCCGACGACGAGGCGTTTGGAACGCCGGTCGCCGTCGACATGCTGCAGGCGTCCTGACGCTCGTCAGTCGACCGGAACCGCCAGCACCGCCTCAACCGCGAGCCGGAACAGCAGCTCCCGTCCCGACGCGTGGGCGGCCCACTCGCGCCCATCCCACGCCTCGCCCGACAGGTCGTCACCGGCGTACAGAAGCTGGCCGAAGCGCACGCCCCGGAACGCGGCGACCGCGAAGCACGCCGCCGCCTCCATCTCGACACACAGGCAGCCTTCCTCGACGCGTCGCGCCGCCCGCGCCCGCGTTTCGCGGTACAGGGCGTCGGTCGTCCAGGTCCTGCCCGTCACGTACGGCACGCCGTTCCGTTCGAGCGTCGACACGATGGCCGCCACCGCGGCATCGTCGGGCGCCACCTCGCGGCCGGGCGGCAGGTAGTGGTAACTCGTACCCTCGTCGCGAATGGCGGCCGTCGGGACGATGACGTGGCCCAGCGCGAGTTCCGGGACGAGGACGCCGGCGCCGCCGGCTGCCACGAACGAACGGCAGCCGAGCGCGATCAATTCCTCGAGGAAGCCGGCCGCCAGCGGTGCGCCGACGCCGGGGTGGACGACCGCGACCCGGTCGTCTCCCCAGGGGATCTCGTACACCGGGTTGTCGCCGATCTCCGATCGCAGCCGCGCGACGCGCCGCCCGCCCGCGTCGGCCACGACCCGGTCGATGACGTCCTGGAAGTAGCACAGGACCGCGCGGGCCGGGACGTCGCGACGCCGGATCACGCGCGCCGGCTCGATGATCGCCTCCGGCGACGGGTCGAACTCCAGGATCGGGACGTCGTCGCGGGCTGCCCGAGTCTCGCCGCGCTCGGCGCTCATCGCACCCCCTCGTCTCCCGCCAGCCGCGCCTTCCAGACCTCCTCGCTCGGCCAGCGCCGCGCCCACTCCGGCGTCACGTACGGGAAGCGCGCCGTGGCGCTCTCCGGAGCCCGGATCTCGACCAGGTCCTCCACCTCGAACCCGCTGCGCCGCAGGAGCCGGAGCATCTCGCCGTGCGGCAGGTGGAACTCCACCGAGCGCCCGTCCGGCCACGCGTAGCGGTGCGACCCGAACTGGTCGCGCAGCAGCCGGTCGCCGGCCGGCACGTCGTCCTCGTCGGGCGAGCACAGCATGAACAGGAACGCGTTCGCCAGGAACACGAGCCGGCCGCCGGGGCGGAGGAGCCGGGCGGCCTCCGGGATCCAGCGGTACGGATCGGCCCAGATCGACGCGCCGTATTCGCTGATCGCGAGGTCGAACGACGCGTCTGGGAGCGGCACCGCCTCGGCGTTGCCGAGCAGCAGCGGGAAGTCGAGGCCGTGTTCGCGCTGCAGGCGTCGCGCCGTCTCCAGCTGGCGCGGCGAGTTGTCGATCCCGACCGGCCGCGCGCCGCGCCGCGCGAGCCAGGCCGACACGTAGGCGGTCCCGCAGCCGAGCTCGATCGCGTCCGCCCCCTCCGCGCCGTCGAGCATGTGCAGCTCGGCCTCCGGGATATCCCAGATGCCCCAGCTCGGCTCCGGACGCGCCCAGTTCCGTTCGCCAGCCCCGACCCAGTCGGGCGCGTACGTGTCCCAGTACGCGCGGTTCAGCCGGACGTGCTCGGGGAGATCGTCGTCTGTCACGCGATGGAGGGTACGGCAGGTGGCGGCCGCGAAGCCGGGGGTTTCCTGCAGATCGACTCCGTGGCGAACGTTACGGCCGTTTCCGCGGTCGATGATCGGGCCGCGGGTCCCCGTCGCGCCACCGCGGCACCGAATCTCGCACCCAAGAGGCATGGCGGCTGCGAGATTCGTCGGGAGGCAGGAGCGCGGCGGCGGCAGGCCGACATAACGTTCTGCAGCGAGGCAAACTGCAGGATAGGCGGGCCGGAGGCCGTGGCGCTCGATCGAGAGCAGGCGGATGATCACGTGCCGTCAGCGATGGTCGGTCCATGCCAGCACGGAAGGCCCTGTCGGCGACGCCCGGGCCCCTGTCGGCGACGCCCGGTCCCCTGTGGGCGACGCCCGGGCCCCTGTCGGCGACGCCCGGTCCCCTGTGGGCGTCGACCGGTCCCCGTCAGCGTCGGCCGGGCGGCCCCGTCCCACTCGCGCCCACGGTGTCCCGCGCGACCTCGTCTGCCGCCTGTCCGGCCCCGTCGGCCAGTGCCCGCTTCGCGCCCACGGTGTCCCGCGCTGCCTCGTCGATCGCGTGTTTCGCGCCGTCCGCACCGCGCTCCATGGTCCGATCCGGCGCGGTCTCCGCGCGCCGGGTCCGGAGCAGCTCCGGCTCGCGTTCGACGGCGAGCATCGCGACGAGCTCCGCGGCCGCGACGAACACGATCGCGGTCAGGTAGAACCAGACCATCACGACGAGCATGCCGGCGAGCGGCCCGTACGTGGCTCCGTACGACGAGCGCGACACGTACAGCGCGAACAGGCCGGTCATGATCAGCCACCCCAGCGCGAACAGGACGCCCCCGACCAGGGTCCATCGCCATGGCGTCCGAATGTTCGGCGCCAGCCGGAACACGATCGCCGCGGCCAGCACGAGCAGCGCGAACAGCACCGGCCAGCGGAGCAGCACGAGGAGCGCGGACGCGGCACGCCCGAGGCCGAGGTTGTTCGCGAGGCGCTCGAGGAGGCTCGTCCCCGCGACGACCCCGACGAACGCGGCGATGACCCCGGAACCGGCCAGGAACGTGAGCGCGACGGCGACGGCGATGCGCGCGAGCAGGGGACGCGTCTCGCGGACCTCGTACGCGCGGTTCATCGCGTCCATCAGCGCGTTCAACCCGCCGGCGGCCGCGTAGATCGCCGCGATCGCGCCGATCGACAGGAGGTCCGGCTTCGTGCGGGACACGAGCGCGTGGAGCTGGCTCTCGATCGGTCCGGTGAGGCCGCCCGGCAGGGCGCCGAGCAGCGAGTTCGCCAGCGGCTCGGTCGGGTTGCCCGTCCTCGTCTGCCCGCCCACGAACGCACCGAGCGAGGCGAGGAAGATCCCGAACGGGAACAGCGCGAGCAGGAACCGGAACGCGAGCTCGGCAGCGAGCCCCGTCAGATCATCGTTCTGGCACCGCTGCCAGTACCGGCGGACGCCGGCAAGGACGTGACCCATCGCGGGGAGCGTAGAGCATGGCAGCCGGGAGGCACGCGCGCGCGAGGCCTGGCCGGTCGCAGGCTGCCTGCCCGCGCCGCCGAGGAATGGTCTGCAGCGCCCCGGACCGTCGCCGGCGCCGCGACCGTCCGGCCCCGGGAATGGACGGCGGTCGCTGGAGCGGACGGTGATCGCAGGGGACAGTCGGCGGGTCCGGGACGGGCCTCTCGGTCCGGCAGTGTTTCCCGCGCATTGCATCTCGCCCCGCCATGCCCGAGCGAATGCGCCGATTGCGGCATGCGAGCGGCTGCCGGGGGGAGGAATGCTACGATCCGGGCCGCCATGCGTCCCTTCCCCGATCGGCCCGGTTCAGTGCGGCGGCGTGCGCGCGTCCCCGGCATCTCGCCGGTCGCGGCCGGCGCGGCTGTCGCGGGACTCGCCGCCGGGATCGCGATCGCCGGCCTGGCGCTCCCGGCGCACGTGCTGGCCCACGAGGTGGCCGGCGACCTGCCCACCGCCGTCCCCGGCCCGCTCGACGCGATCGCGGACTGGTCGTTCGACCCGACGATCCAGGTGCCGATCCTGCTCGCCGCGCTGTTCTACGCCTGGGCATTCTTGCGAGTCCGGCGCGACCACCCCGCCAACCCCTCGCCGGTCTCGCGACTCGTGCTGTTCCTGACCGGACTGTTCGTCATCGAGTACGCGCTGCAGGGACCGGTCGACCACTACGAGGCGGTGCTCTTCAGCGACCACATGATCCAGCATCTCCTGCTGATGATGGTCGCGGCGCCGTTCATCGCGATGAGCGCGCCGATCACGCTGCTGCTGCGCGTCGCTTCTCCCAGGGTGCGGGCGCGCTGGATCCTCCCGATCCTGCGCAGCCGGCTCATCCGGCTCGCCACGCATCCGCTCGTGGGCTCGGTCGTGTTTGCCGGCGTCCTTTGGGCGACGCACTTCTCGCCCGTCTACGAGCTGGCGCTCACGAACCCCGTCGTGCACGATCTCGAGCACATCACGTACCTGGTCGCGGCGTTCCTCTTCTGGTGGCCGCTCGTCGGGCGCGACCCGAGCCCGTGGCACGTCCCGCACCCGATCCGGCTGGGAGCGATGCTCCTCCAGATGTTCCAGGGGTCGTTCCTCGGGATCGCGATCATGAACGCGGGCAAGCCGCTCTACCCCTACTACGCGTCGATCCACCTCTCGTACATCAGCACGATCGGGGATCAGCAGCTGGCGGGGGCGATCATGTGGGGCGGCGGCGGCACGGTCATGCTGTTCGCCGGCCTCCTCGTCTTCTACGACTGGATGGGGGTCGAGGAAAAGGCGGCCGCCCGCATCGACGCCAGGCTCGACCGGGAGGAGCGGGAGCATCACACCCGAGGTGGCCGGGCACTGCCGCACCCGAAACGGTTCGCCGCACCCGACCGCGGCGGGCTCG
>JAJYGH010000087.1 GCA_021785175.1 Chloroflexota bacterium
CGTCTGCTCCGCCGCCGTCTGCTCCGCCGCCGTCTCCTTCGCCGCCGTCTCCTTCGCCGCCTCTGCCTCCGCCGCATCGTCCCAGAGCAGCATCTCCTCGACCAGGTTCAGCTCGCTCGAGAACAGCGCGCCAACCGACTCGCCGAGGTGGATCCGCCGGATCGCCTCGCCGATGAGCGGCGCGACGGACAGCGTCTGGATCTGCGCGATCCGCTTGTGCGGCGGCAGCGGGATCGTGTCGGTCACCACGACCTCGCGGATGTCGGAGGCCGCGATGTGGTCGACCGCGTGGCCCGAGAGCACGCCGTGCGTCGCGCACGCGTAGATCTCCTCGACCCGCTCGCGCTGCAGCGCCCGCGTGATCTCCATGAGCGTGCCCGCCGTGTCGATCTCGTCGTCGACGATGATCGCCCGCTTGCCGCGCACCTCGCCGATGACGTTGAGGACCTCGGCGCGGTCGAGGTTCCCGACCCGCCGCTTCTCGATGACGGCCAGCGGCGCGTCGAGCAGCTCGGCGAACGCTCGCGCCCGCTTCGCGAAGCCCAGGTCCGTCACGACCACGAGGTTGTCGAG
The DNA here is from genome assembly GCA_021785175.1 of Chloroflexota bacterium. GTDB lineage: Bacteria > Chloroflexota > Limnocylindria > Limnocylindrales > CSP1-4 > JAJYNJ01. The sequence goes on from JAJYGH010000087.1 coordinate 574, forward strand.
CTCCTTCTTCCGGAAGTAGTTCGACAGCATGTGGACGGCCGTCAGCTCGTCGACGGGGATATTGAAGAAGCCCTGGATCTGGCCCTGGTGGAGGTCCATCGTCAGCAGCCGGTCCGCGCCGGCCACCGAGATCATGTCGGCGATGAGGCGGGCCGTGATCGGGACGCGCGGCTGGTCCTTCTTGTCCGACCGCCCGTACGCGTAGTACGGCACCACGGCGGTGATCCGGCCCGCACTCGCGCGCTTGAACGCGTCGATCATGACGAGCAGCTCCATGATCGACTTGCTGACCGGCGAGCACGTGGGCTGGATCAGGAACACGTCCCGGTCGCGGACGTTGTCGAGGATCTTGACGAAGATGTTCTCGTTGGCGAACTCGAACACCTCTGCCCGCCCGAGATCCATCTTCAGATACCGGCAGATGCTCCGGGCGAGGTCCGGGTTGGCATTTCCGGTGTAGACGTCGAAGCGCTCGACGTAGACGCTTGTGTCGCGCGAGCCGAATGCGCTCACGACACGAGCGCCCCGCCGCCGGGCACCTCGCGACGGATTCTCAAGGCGTTCACCGACTAGTGCTCACCATCTGTTCCGCGGGCCCCCGCCGCAGCGGGACCGTCCGTGGGGGCGGAGCCATTGTCGCCCATGGCCCGGTGTTCTGCCAGCCCGGCCCTGAACACCGCGATTCCGGCCACGTCGTCGCCGGGATTCAGGCGCATGACGATGACGCCGCGGGCCCCCGCCGAGTAGCGGTTGATCGACGCCACCTCCGTCCGGACCACCTGCCCGCCCCGGCTGATCAGCAGCAGCTCCTCGTCGGTCTCCTCGACCTGCTCCACCGCCGCGACCTCGCCGGTCTTGCGGCCTTCGAGCGCGATGAGCTGGACGCCCTGCCCGCCGCGGTGCTTCTGCCGGAACTCCGAGAGCCGGACCCGCTTGCCGTACCCGGTCTTCGTGAGCACGAGCAGGTCCGCGTCGTGGTGAACCACGCTCATCCCGACGACCCGGTCGCCCTCCCGCGCCAGGCGGATCCCGATGACGCCCGCGGCGACCCGTCCCATCGGCCGGACCTCGGTCTCGGCGAACCGGGCGAGCTTGCCGAGGGCCGTCGCCAGGATGATGTCGTCGCGGCCGGTCGTGACCTCGACCCACGCGAGCTCGTCATCGTCGGCCAGCGTGATCGCGATGATCCCGCTCGATCGGACCTTCTCGAACTGCTCGAGCGGTGTCTTCTTGATGACGCCGCGGGTCGTCGCCAGGACGAGGTACGAGCCCTTGTCGAAGTTCGGGAGCGTGATCGTCGCCATGGGGACCTCGCCCGGCTCGACCTGCACGCCCTCGAGGTTGATGATCGGGATTCCCTTCGCCGTGCGGCTCGCATCCGGGATCTGGTGCACCTTCGAGCTGAACACGCGGCCGCGGTTCGTGAAGAACAGGGCCCAGTCGTGCGTGTTCGCGACGAGCAGCGAATCGAGCGCATCCTCCTCGACGGTCCGTGCGCCGATGATCCCCTTCCCTCCCCGCGCCTGGCGCCGGTAGGTCGCGAGCGGCTGGCGCTTGATGTAGCCACGCCCGCTGATCGTGATGACCACGTCCTCGTCGGCGATGAGGTCCTCGTCGGTCATCTCGCGCGACGCGTCGTCGGCGATCCGCGTGCGACGCTGGCCGGCGTACTTCGTGCGGAGCGTCCGCAGCTCGTCCTTGACGATCTCGTCGATGCGGCGCGGGTTCCCGAGCACGTCCTCGAGCTCGCCGATGAGCTCGATGACCTGCCGGTACTCGTCCTCGATCTTCTGGCGCTCGAGGGCGGCCAGGCGGGCGAGCCGCATGTCGAGGATGGCCTGGGCCTGGACGTCGGAGAGGTCGAAGCCGGCCATGAGCGCGGCCTTCGCGGTCTCCACGTCCTTCGACTCGCGGATCGTCCGGATGACGGCGTCGAGGTTGTCGAGCGCCTTCTTGAGGCCCTCGAGGATGTGGGCCCGCTCGCGCGCCCGGGCCAGGTCGTACTCCGTGCGCCGGCGCACCACGACGCGCCGGTAGTCGACGTAGTGCTGGAGGACCGACTTCAGCGGGAGCGTCTGCGGCTGGCCGTCGACGAGCGCGACCATGTTCATGTTGAACGCCAGCTGCAGCGGCGTGTGCTTGAACAGGTTGTTCAGCACCTTGTGCGGGTTCGCGTCGCGCTTGCACTCGATCACGAGGCGCATTCCGTCCCGGTCCGACTCGTCGCGCAGGTCGGCGATGCCCTCGAGCTTCTTCGTCGAGACGAGGTCCGCGATCTTCTCGACCAGCTGCGCCTTGTTGACCTGGTACGGGAGCTCCGTGACGACGATGGCCATCCGGTTGCTGCGCGCTTCCTCGAACGCGCACACCGCCCGCATGACGACCCTGCCGCGGCCGTTTGCGTACATCTGGCGGATCGCGTCGACCCGCTCCTGCTGGCCCGTCAGCGCGTTCCGCTGCTGCTCGTAGCGGAAGATCGTCGCGCCCGTCGGGAAGTCCGGGCCCTTCACGTACTCGCAGAGCTCGTCGGACGTCAGGTCGGGGTTCGTGATGAGCGCGGTCGTCGCCTCGACGATCTCGCCGAGGTGATGCGGCGGGATGTTCGTGGCCATGCCCACTGCGATGCCGGCCGAGCCGTTGACGAGCAGGTTGGGGAGCCTGCCGGGCAGGACCGTCGGCTCGCGCTTGGTGCCGTCGTAGTTGTCGGCGAAGTCGACCGTATCCCTGTCGATGTCCGCGAGCATCTCCGACGAGATCGCGGTCATCCGCGCCTCGGTGTAGCGCATCGCCGCCGCCGGGTCGCCGTCGACCGAGCCGAAGTTGCCCTGCCCGTCGACGAGCGGGTAACGCATCGAGAAGTCCTGCGCGAGGCGGACGAGGGCGTCGTAGATCGAGACGTCGCCGTGCGGGTGGTACTTGCCCATCACGTCGCCGACGATCGCCGCGCACTTCCGGTACCCGGCCCCCGAGGTCAGGCCCATCTCGTGCATCGTGTAGAGGATCCGGCGCTGCACGGGCTTGAGCCCGTCGCGGACGTCCGGCAGGGCCCGACTCACGATGACGCTCATCGCGTAGTCCAGGTATGCCTGCCGCATCTCGTCCTCGATGCGGACGGGAAGGACTCGGCCTCGCTCCTCTGTCACTCGGTGAGGCTCCTCTCGGGTTCAGCGTCCGTGTCGCCGGGGACGCGGGTGACGACCGGGGTCGACCCGGTCGCGATGAGGTCGGCGAAGGCGGCCGACGTCCGTGCGGCCGTGCTCGTGCTCGCCGCTGCGCCGGAGCGGCGGATCCCCGCGAGCCGGGACCGGAGCCGCGCGGCGTGCTCCCGGTCGAGCGCCGGCAGCGTGTCACGGACCACCCAGGCCCGGTGCCCATCGCCGTCCGCAGCGGCAAGATCCGCCTGTTCGTCGAGGAACCGCCCGACCGCGGCGGGATCGACCTGCGCCCAGTTGCGCAGCGCCCACGACAGCGCCTTCTGCACGTTCTCGTCGGCATCGCCGATCAGCTGCCCGATCGTGTCGACAGCGGGGCGGTCGGCGAGTCGCGGGCGATCCTCGGGCACGACCTCGAACGGCAGCGATGCGATGGTGGACCCGACGAACCGGCGCTCCCACGGCGACGGCGCGAACACGAGCTGCTCGAGCTCGGCCCAGCGGATCGGCTCGACCAGGATGCCGAGGGCTGCCGCGCCGGCCAGCGTGTCGACGGCGATCCAGTTGTCCGTCGCCCGCGCCACCCGGCGGATCAGCTGCCAGGTGCGCTCCGGGTCGTCCTCGACGGACAGGCGCAGCAGCGTGGGCACGAAGGCACGGACCTCGAGCCACCGCTCGCGTTCGAGCCGTTCCGCGAGCCAGAGAGCGACATCGGCGCGGCCGCGACAGGCCCGGCGAACTGCCGCGTGAAGCGGGCGGACGAGGGGCGCCCGCACGCCGAGCGCGGACGTCAGGCCGGGCGTCACCCGGCGGACCTCGTCGAGATACGCGGGGTCGGCCAGCGACCGCAGCCCGGTCTCCAGCGCCCGCACGAACTCGTCGGGCTCGTCCACGAGCGCGGCGAGGCGAGGCGCGAGCGAGCGCGCGTCGGGCAGCCGCTCGGCAACGAACGTGTTCGCCCGCTTCGTCGACGGGCTCGTCGCGCCGCTCACCCTGCGCCCTCCCCGTCCTCGCCGGCGCCTGCGCGGCGGGGTGCGGCATCGCCGTCCGGATCCGTCGCCGGCCACGGCCACGGCCACGGCCACGGATCGTCCCACTCCTCCGCCGCTGCCGCAGGCTCGATCCGGAAGTCGTAGCGCTGCTTCAGATCGGCCTTGCGCTCCGCCGGGGCGTCGATGTACGTCGCCTCGGCGGTCGCGTACCCGTCGCCCGTCTCCGGGTCGATCAGGCGCGCCTCGGTGCGGATCAGCCGCCGGCGTCGCTCGACGACGCGGCCCTCGGCGCGCAGCCTGCGCCCGACCGGCACGGGCCGCCGGAACTCGACGGTCATGCGGGCCGTCAGGCCCCACGAGTCCTCGTCGACCAGCGCCCACGCCATGACCTCGTCCAGGATCGTCGCGATGATCCCGCCGTGCGCGATCCCCTCCCAGCCCATGAAACGCTCGTCGAGGACCGGCTCGGCCCAGCACCGCCCGGAGCTCGTGTGGAGCTGGAGATGGAGCCCCGACACGTTGAGCTCGCCGCACGCGAAGCAGCCGTGCGGGCGCATGAGCAGCCGGCGGTCGCCGGCCGGCATCCGCGTGACGGTGCGGGCGGCGTCGGGCTGGGCGAGGCGGTCCTCGCGCGGCGATTCCGACACCCGTCAGACGTCCAGGTTCCGGACGCGGCGCGCCTCGGATCGGATGAAGTCACGCCGCGGCGCCACGCGCTCGCCCATGAGCGTCGTGAACACCTCGTCTGCAACCGCCGCGTCCTCGGTGTTCACCTGCAGCAGCGTCCGTGTGGCCGGGTTCATCGTCGTCTCCCAGAGCTGCTCGGCGTTCATCTCGCCGAGGCCCTTGAAGCGCTGGATCGTGACGTTCTTGGCCTTCATGTCACGCACGATCTGGTCGCGCTGCTTCTCGTCCGCGGCGTAGTGCGTGACCTTGCCGGTCGACACCCGGTACAGCGGCGGCTGCGCGATGTAGAGGTACCCCTCCTCGATGACCGACGGGAGGTGGCGGTAGAAGAACGTGAGGAGCAGCGTGCGAATGTGCGCGCCGTCGACGTCGGCGTCGGACAGCAGGACGATCCGGTGATAGCGGAGCTTCGCGATGTCCATGCTGTCGCCGATGCCCGCCCCGAGGGCGACGATCAGCGGGCGCACGTTCTCCGATCCCAGCATCCGATCCAGGCGCGCCTTCTCGACGTTCAGCAGCTTCCCCCGGAGCGGGAGGATCGCCTGGAACCGGCGGTCCCTCCCCTGTTTCGCGGAGCCGCCGGCCGAATCGCCCTCGACGATGAACAGTTCGCTGCGCGCGGGATCGCGCTCCTGGCAGTCGGCCAGCTTGCCGGGCAGCGCGGCGCCCTCGAGCGCGCCCTTGCGGATGACCAGGTCGCGGGCCTTGCGCGCCGCCTCGCGCGCGCGGGACGCGGTCAGGCACTTGTCGATGATCCGACGGCCGTCGCCGGGGTTCTCGTCGAGGTACTGTGCGAGCCCCTCCGTGACGGCGGCCTGGACCTGGCCCTTCACCTCGGCGTTGCCGAGCTTGGCCTTCGTCTGGCCCTCGAACTGCGGCTCGACGAGCTTCACGCTGATGACCGCGGTCAGACCCTCGCGGACGTCGTCCCCCGAGAGGTTGCCGTCGGAGTCGCGCAGCACGCCGGCGCGTCGTGCCCAGTCGTTGAGCGACGACGTCAGCGCCGCGCGGAACCCGGTGACGTGCGTGCCGCCGTCGACCGTGTTGATGTTGTTGGCGAACGCGAGGACGGTCTCCGTGTACGTGTCGTTGTACTGGAGCGCGACCTCGATCGAGGTCTGGCCCTCCCGTCGCTCGACGTAGATCGGCCGCGCGTGCAGCGTCTCCTTGTTCTTGTTGAGGTGCCGCACGAAGCTGACCAGGCCACCCTCGAAATAGAACGACCGTTCGTGATCGGGGTCCGACCGCTCGTCGACCAGCCGGATCCACACGCCCTTGTTGAGGTACGCCGACTCTCGCAGCCGCTGGGCGATGGTGTCGAACGACCACTCGATCGTCTCGAACACCTCGGTGTCGGGCATGAACCGTGTCGTCGTCCCGTGACGTCCCTCCGATGGCCCGATGACGTGCACGCCGTTCGCGGGCTTGCCGCGCTCGTAGGACTGCCCCCAGACCTTGCCGTCGCGCGCGGACTCGACGTTCATCCAGGCCGACAGCGCGTTCACCACGCTGACGCCGACGCCGTGGAGCCCACCGGAGACCTTGTACCCGCCGCCACCGAACTTCCCGCCTGCGTGGAGAACCGTGTGGACCACCTCGAGCGCGTCCTTGCCCGTCCGGTGGCGTCCGACCGGGACTCCTCGCCCGTCATCCGACACCTCGACCGAGCCGTCGCCGTGGAGGGTCACGTCGATCCGCGTCGCATAGCCGGCCATCGCCTCGTCGATCGAGTTGTCGACGACCTCCCACACGAGATGATGGAGTCCCCTGCCGTCGGTGGATCCGATGTACATGCCCGGGCGGCGCCGCACCGCCTCCAGGCCCTCGAGGACCTGGATGCTGCTCGCGTCGTAGGCGGGAGCAGTCTGGGAAGCCGCCTTGCCGCGCGGACGGCGAGGTGCCTCCAGCGACGGCTCGGCAGCGGGAGCGCGACGAGGCCTGGGAGCGGTCACGCGAGTCCCCCAACCAGCTTCTCGTAGAGGCGGGTCAGGTCCGCCTCGTCGTAGTACTCGATCACGATGCGACCTCCCTTCCGGGACCGCGCCAGGCTCACCTTGGTGCCGAGGGCGGCTCGGAGCTCCGTCTCGATCCGCTCGATCTCGGGGTCCAGTGCGGTCACGGCTGGTTCGGCGGAAGGTTCGGCCGCGCGCTCGCCCGCGGGATCGGGCTGTGGCTGGTGCCTCAAGTGACGCGCAAGCTCCTCGGTCTGCCGGACGGAGAGGCCGCGATTGACGACGGCGCCCAGGAGCGCCTCCTGCTCGGCGGCACGCTCCACGGAGGCGATCGCCCGCGCATGGCCCTCCGAGATCGCGCCATCGCGCACGGCTGACTGGACGGTGGGGGCAAGCTCCAGCAGCCGGAGCGTGTTGGCGACGGTCGAACGGGCGCGCCCCACCCGCCGCGCGATGTCGTCCTGGTTCAGGCCGAACTGATCGGACAGCTGGCGGTAGGCCTCGGCCTCTTCCAGGGGGTTGAGGTCGGCGCGCTGGATGTTCTCGACGAGCGCGACCTCGAGCTGTTCGCGGCCCGCGAGTTGGCGGACCACGGCGGGGATCCGCGTGAGGCCTGCGAGGCGGGCGGCGCGCAGCCGTCGTTCGCCGGCGATGAGCTCGTACCCGTCGAGCGTCTCGTTGACGAGGATCGGCTGGAGCACGCCGTGCTCGGTGATGCTCGCGGCGAGGCTCTCGAGGGCGTCGTCCGCGATGTGCTTGCGTGGCTGGTAGGGGTTCGCGGTGATCCGATCGATCGGGATGTCGGCGGGTGCCGCTGCGATCGCGGTCCCGGATGGGATCAGGGACGCGAGCCCGCGACCGAGGCCGCCGCTTCGAGGAGTCATGCGTTCACTCCGGGTGAGATGGCGGGTTCCGTCACGATCGAGGGCAGCGGGGCCGGCGGTAGCGCCTGGGGCGGGACCGCGATGCGGGGCCTGGCCAGGAATTCGCGCGCCAAGGCCTGGTAGGCTTCCGCGCCCTTGGAGTCAGGGCGGTAGATCGCGATGGGCAGGCCGTAGCTTGGCGCTTCGGAGAGACGGATGTTGCGCGGCACGATGGTGTCATAGACGAGACCGTCGAGATGGCGGCGCGCCTCGTCGCGCACTTGGGCAGAGAGGAGTGTCCGCGAGTCGTACATCGTGAGGACGACGCCACGCAAGGACAACGACGGGTTGAGGTGGTCGCGCACCAGATTGATCGTCGCGACGAGTTGGCTGAGGCCTTCGAGCGCGTAGTACTCCGACTGCAGCGGGACGAGCACGGATCGCGCCGCGGTCAGCGCGTTGACCGTGAGAAGCCCCAGGCTCGGCGGACAATCGATGAGGACGTGGTCGAAGCGATCGACGACAGGCGCGAGGACTCGCGCGAGGCGGCGTTCGCGCTGGGGCAGGGGAGCGAGCTCGACTTCGGCGCCCGCCAGCGACAGCGAGGCCGGGAGCAGCTCGAGACGGTCGACGGGCGTGCCGACGATGAGATCGGCGGCGGGCGTGTCGCCGCACACGGCGTCATACACGGAAGCCTGGACCGACTGCTTGTCGACCCCGAGGCCGCTCGTGGCGTTGCCCTGGGGATCGAGGTCGACGACGAGGACGGACCGTCCGGCGAGAGCGAGGTAGGCGCCAAGGTTGACGACCGTCGTCGTCTTCCCGACCCCGCCCTTCTGGTTGGCGCACGCGATGGTGTCGCCGCTATTCGTCCCCCGCTCGATCTCATTCACTGCCCGTATTCTACCCGACGGGACCTTATCTCGCCCTTCACTGGTGTTTCACGTGAAACAAACGCAGGCTCCCGGAGGGGTCCGGACGGCGTCTGCCGAAG
>JAJYGH010000015.1:0-7241 GCA_021785175.1 Chloroflexota bacterium
CCGGGCGCCGCAGTCTCGACGCTCGAGTTCGACAGCTGCGCGCTCGACGGCCTCGACCTCTCGGGGGTCGAATGCGTCAGGCTCCTGTTCGCGGATTGCGAGATCCGGGCGTCGAACCTGGCCAACCTGGCGGTGCGCGACCCGTCGCTCGTCCGCGTGGCGATCCGCGGCTCGCGGCTGACGGGCCTCTCGTGGGGTGGCGGCATCCTCACCGACGTGCTGTTCGTGGGTTGCCGGCTCGACCTGTCGTCGTTCCGGTTCGCACGGCTGCAGCGCGTCACGTTCCGGCGCTGTCTCCTCGCCGACGCCGACTTCGAGGGCGTCGAGGGGTCGTCCGTGGCGTTCGAGGAGTGCGACCTGCGCCGGGCGACGTTCTCGCAGGCCCGCTTTGCACGGTCGGAGATCCGGCACTGCGAGCTCGAGGGGCTCGGGGGTGTCGCGGGGCTTTCGGGGCTGGGCCTGCTCCCCGAGGACATCCTCGCGCTCGCGGGCCCGATGGCCACCGCACTCGGGATTCGAACGCTCGAGCGCTGAGCGGCTCCGCAGCGCGTGCGCCGGCGACGGCACTCCGGCAGCGCGCACTCGCGGGCCGGAGGGAACCGGCGGGAGCTCCGGCTCGTCCTGTGGCGTATCGGCAGCGGCCGACCGACCGGAGGAACGAGCGATGTCCACTTCTCACCGATTCCTGGCTCTCGGGCTGACGATCGGCCTCACCGCCGGCGCCCTCGCCGGCGCGGGCCTCGCCGGTTCCGGGCTCATGCAACAGGTACACGCCGCGGCGCCATCCTCATCCGCAGCGGCGGGCGATAGCGCCGGAGTGACCGGGACGGGCAGAGGGACGACCTCCGCAGCGGCCGGCACCGGGTCGGGCGTTGCGCCCGCCGGCTCCGGCACGGCGGCGACCGGGACGGGCAGTGCGACCGCGTCCGTCGGCGTCGCGGCGCCCGGGATCGCGTCGATCGCGTACCCCGTCTATCCCGGCTCGCCGGGCCTCGCCCCCGACCACACGATCGTCGTGACCGGCGTGGGCCAGGCGACGCTCGAGAGCGACGCGTCCGATCGAACCACGGCCCAGAACCGCGCGATCGCCGCAGCCCTGTCCGACGCGAAGTCGCAGGCCCAGGCGATCGCAGCCGGGACCGGCCTCACGCTCGGTACCGTGCTGTCGGCGAGCGCGACCGTCTCGCCCGGCTATGGCGTCATGCCGATGCCGGCGTGCGCGCCCGCGACACCGTCCGGCGGTGCGTCCAATGACCCGGCCGTCGGCGCACCGGAGCCCGCCTGTCCGCCGGAGCCGTATCAGCAGACGCTCACGGTCTCGATCACCGTCGAGTACGCCGTGCACTGAACGCCGGGATCGCGAGCTGGAGACGCTGGCTCGCACGAACGTCGCGGCTTCCTCGAGCGTCGCCACGCTCGCAGGGCGCCGGCTGCCCGAGACGCGGCGACGTCGAACAGGACAGCGCCACGAACCTCGACTGCCCCGGCCATCCCGCCTCCTGCCTCCGGTGGCGGCGACGCTACGGCGCCTGCGTCGACTCCGCGACGGCCTCGAGGCACAGCCGGACGTACTCCGGATCGTGCCGCGCGATCTCGCCGAACGCCGCAGTCCCTGGGTCATTGCCGTTGGTCAGCGCCGCCAGGCCGCTCTTCGCGCCCGGTGTCGCCTCGAGCGAGATCTTCTCGAGCAGCGGCGTGATGGCGATCCCGGTGGTCTCCGCCGCCGTGGCGAGGTTGGCCCAGACCGACTGGTTGCAGAAGGCGAGCTGGTCGTCGGTCAGTCCCGAACCTGCCAGCGAGATCTGGTCCGGACTCCCGGCGGCGCTCGCCGGGGCGGCCGATCCGCTCGATCCGCCGCACCCCGCGGCCACGAGTGCGACGACCGCGAGACCGACCGGGAGCAGCCGTCGGATGCGACTGACATGCATGCGTGCGCCTCTATCCCGCCACGACCGCTATCCCGCCACGACCGCCGCGCGCCGCACCGCCATCACCGCCGCGGCCTCGTCGTACACGGACTCGATCGACGCCACCATCCGCTCCACGCAGAACCGCTCGTGGACGAGGTCGTGCCCGGCACGACCGAGCGTGTCGGCCAGCGGGTGGTCGCTGAGCAGCCGGACGATCGCACCCGCGAGCGCCTGCGGGTCGTGCGGGGGCACGAGCAGCCCCGTCCGGCCGTCCTCGACCATCTCCGGGATCCCGCCGACGTTCGACGCGACCACGGGCCGGTACAGCGCCATCGCCTCGAGGACCGTGATGCCCTGCGCCTCGCGGTACGAGGCGAGCACCGCGACGTCGAGCGCGGCGGTGACCGCCGGCACGTCGTCCCGGCGGCCCGTGAACACGACCTTCGCGCCGGGCCGCGCGTGGCGCGTGCCGACGCACCGGGCACCAACGCAGTCCTCCCCGAGCAGCCCCAGGTCGCGCGCCTGCCGCTCGAGTGCCTCGCGCCGGCTGCCCTCCCCGACGATCAGCAGCCGCGCCTCCGGCACGCGCTCGACCACGAGCCGCCACGCCTCGAGCAGCGTGGGGTGCCCCTTCTCCGGCTCGAGCCGCGCGACGCACCCGACGAGCGGCGTTCCCGGCGCGAACCCGTACTCCTCGGGCAGCGTGCAGCACGGCTCCTGGCCCGCGTAGCGCTGCAGGTCGACCCCGTTGTAGATGAGGTCCACCGGCACGGTCGCGCGGCCTTCGTGCTCGAGCTTCGCGACGGTCGCGCGGCTCACGGCGATGAGGCGGTCCATCCGCGGGGTCAGCCGGCGCAGGAGCTCGCGGTCGTCGGCGTTCCGGAGGCGGCTCGAGTGCACGGTCCCGACGACGTACGGGCGCGGCACCCCGGACTCGGCGAGGCGGAGCGCGGCACGCGTCCCGACGACCTCGGCCCGGAACATGTGGTTGTGGATGATGTCGGCGCCGAACTCCGCGACCTCGTCCGCGACGAGCCGCGCGGCAAGCGTGTCGTCGAGTTCGTCGAGGACGGCCACGCGGCAGCCGGCCGCGCGCATGCGGTGGACCGCGCTGCCGTCGGTGAGCGACAGCACCAGGGGGTCGTAGCGCGTCCGGTCGAGCCGCGTGACGAGCGAGTAGACGTGTTCCTGGGCGCCGCCGTTCGTCCCGGTCGCGAGCAGCTCGACGACCCGGATCTGGCGCCCTCCGGGGAGCGGGGCACGCTCGGGCAGGTCGAGGCAGGGATCGCCGACGGCCGGCGCCGTCAACGGGCGCCTCCCCCGACGGCCGGCGGTTCGGCACCGCCGACCGTGGTCCCGCTGTGCCGTCCGGTTGCCGTCGCCCCGCGCCGGGGCGTGCCCGTCCCGAGCGCGAGCATCCTTCGCACCGTCGACGCCGTCGTCGTCCGCCTCGTCGTCCGCCTCGTCGACGCCCGGAGGCTCGTCGCCGCCCGGAGGCTCGTCGTCCGCCTCGTCGCCGCCCGGAGGCTCGTCATCCGGCCGCCCGCCGGATCACGATCAGCCGCTCGATGGGCTCGTCCTTCGCCCCCCAGCGGTACTTGTACGGCTCGTCGCCGCGCAGGAAGTCGAACACGCGGGTCCCCTCGCCCATCTCATGGCGGAGGTAGGACGCGACGCCGATCACGCCCGGGGAGAGTGCCTGCGCGTCGGGGTCGTTGCCGGCGTTGTAGTAGTAGACGGTCCCGCGGTCGTGGAAGCCGACGCACATGAAGATCGCCCGCCCGGCGACCGTGAGCCGGCCGATGCGGAAGACGCCGCCGGGACCCTCGAGCTCGGCCAGCCGGTGGAAGAACCGGCGGCTGCGGGCGCCGCCCTCGGTGTCCGGGAACAGGCCCTCCTCGCCCCAGCGCGCCTGGTGGAGCCGGATCAGCTCGTCGACCGCGCTCGACGGATCGGGGACCTCCTCGAACTCGACCGGTCCGGCGGCCTCGGCGCGCCGCATCTTGCGCCGGAGTTCGTGGCGGTCCTTGGTCGAGAGCGTCTGGAGGTACGTGTCCCAGTCCCAGCCGTCGACGTGCAGGACCGGGCAGACCTCCTCCTGCTCGCGGGCCACGTTCCAGCCGTACCGATCCGCCGCCGCGCAGAACGCCTGCTCGAGCGCGGGGAGGGCCGGATCGTCGCTCCGGAAGCGGCGCAGGTCGACGCAGTCCCAGTCGTGGGTGCCGTGGGCGAGGTCCGGCCCGGCGGCGAGCGCCTCGACGGTGGCTTCGGCGACGGCCGGGAGGTCCGCGGGGTCGCAGAGGAGCGTCGCGTAGTCGGCGTGGTAGCTCGCGGCGAAGAACATCCCCTTGGCCTGCTCGGGCAGCGCGGTCGCGGTGCCGTGGGGTGCGTGGCGGATCGCGGTGTGGAGCAGGACGTCGTCGGGCTCGACCTCGTGGCGGTGCATGAGGGGCACGATCGCGACGATCCGGTCGGGGTCGAGAGGTGCGTCGGCCTCGGCCGGCGACTCGGCCGGCGGCACGGCCGCCGGCACGCAGACCATGTAGTCCTCGTGCGCCGACTCGCCATACCCGTCCCACCACGCGCGGTGGAACGTCCATCGGCTGAAGGGTGTCGCGCTGGGGGTCGCGGCGAGCAGGCGTTCCCACGCGTCGCGCGGAATGTCGTCGAACCGGACGCGCCGGGCGACGAGGCGTGCGTCAGGCCGGACGGGGGTCGCGCGCTCGGAACATGGCGCGACGGTGGATGTCACAGGGGAATACGCCCTCGAACTCGGTGAACTCGTCCGGAGCATACCGCAGGATCGATTTGCATCGGTTCGCCGCGTGCCGGCCGGACGGCTTCTGGCCGCTGCTGTTCCTCGCCCGCGGCGCTTCGGGCGGCGCCGGCGCGGCTCGTGGGACGGCATGCCACCCTGCCGCGGGACGGCCTGCCGCCGTAGGCCGGCCGTGTTCATGGTGGTGGAGCGCCTCGTCGCCGCGGCGCCCGGACCCGGCGGCGCTGGCTGCCGCTCCCGCGCGCCACCGCGCGCTCCGCTGGCTGCCGATCACGCGCGCCACCGCGCGCTCGCTGGCTGCCGCTGCCGCGCGCCACCGCGCGCTCGTCGCGCCGGCCGGCTCGTCGACGCGTCAGGACAGCGTCAGCCGCCTGTATGCGATGCGCGCGGGGAAGGTCGCCTCACGCGAAGCGCGGATCGCCCTCGCGAGGGTCACGTCGAACACACATCGCCATCCGGCGATCGTGCACGGCCAGCGATCGTGCACGGCCGGTGATCGTGCACGGCCAGTGATCGTGCACGGCCAGTGATCGTGCAAATCGACTCCGTGGAGAACGTTAAGTTCGTTGCGCGCTGAACAGCCGCGCGTTACGGACCACAGACCGTGTCAGATGGTCGGCCGTGCGCCCCGCCTCGAGCGTGGCGGCCTCCGTTCGGGCCGTCCCGGTTGACGATCGGAACGATGGGGCGGCTCGAAGAGCCGGTCCCAGCGGCTCCGAGAGTCCGCTCCGGCGACTCGAACAGACATAACGTTCTGCTGGGAATCATGCTGCAGGAAATGGGCCCCGGAATCGTGCAGGGCGCTCCGGAGAGAGTCAATCTGCAGGAAAGGCACCGCCGCGACCCATGCCCGCGCGGCCGGGGTGGCCGCCAAGGCTCGCCGCGCCTGCCCGGGCCTCGCCGCGCCTGGCCGCCAAGGCTCGCCGCGCCTGCCCGCGCCTCGCCGCGCCTGCCCGGCACAGTCTCCCACGCGTCCGGCCGGTTGCTTCACGATCGCGAGCGCGCCGAGCAGACGCGAGCGCGGCGGTTCGCGACGCGAGCGCGGCGGTTCGCGATCGTCGCGGCACAGCCGGCTGGCGCGACCCCGAGGGCCGTTCCGTCGCTGCGGTGAGCAGCCGCTCCCGCTCCGGCCCGGCGAGCAGGAACACGGGCGCCGGGCTCGCCATGACGCCGAACCGGAAGGGATGCACGCGCCGACGGTAGCGCGAGGCGTCACCCGACGCTCACGGTGATCTCGTCCAGACCCGTCGCGCCCGACGGCCCCGGTCCGCTCGGCGTCGACGACTGCACCTGGCCCCATCCGTCGATCGTCCGAACCCGCAGCTTGTGCGACCCCTGCGTCGCCGGCCAGCGCCAGAGCCACTGCACCCACGTCACCTTCGAGATCGCCCGGCTGAGCTGCGCGTCCTGCCACGGACCGTCGTCGACCTGCACCTGCACCTTGCTCACGCCCCGGTCGCCCGCCCACGCGACGCCGTCCACGTCGACCGCCCCGGCCGGCACCGACGCACCGTCGCCCGGGTGATCGATCCGCGACTGCGTGACGATCGGGCCCTGCTTCGCCCAGCCCAGCTTGATCCAGTACGCATCGAACGCCTGGAGCGTGGTCAGCTGGAGCTCGGCCAGCCACTTCGTCGCCGACACGTACCCGTACAGGCCCGGCACGATCAGTCTCGCCGGGTACCCGTGCTCGGCCGGGAGCGGCTTGCGGTTCATGCCGACGACGACCATCGGCTCGCGCGAGGGATCCAGCGCCCACGCCGTCGGGAACCCGACCGTGAAGCCGTCGACCGAGCGGCCGACGATCTGGCTCGCCCCCGCTTCGGGCCCGGCCATCTCGAGGATCTGCCTGAGGCGGACGCCGGTCCACAGCGCGTTCCCGGCGAGCGGCCCGCCGACCGGGTTGCTCACGCACGCGATCGTCACGTACTGCTCGAACAGCGGCAGGCGCAGCAGGTCGGCGTACGAGAACGTCAGCGGGTGGTCGACCTGCCCGGTGACCTTGAGCGACCACGTCGACGCGTCGACCTGGGGCACGAGCAGCTCGGTGTCGATCCGGTAGAACGAGTCGTTCGAGGTGACGATCGGGGTGATCCCGGGCGCGGCGATCCACTGCGCGGCGGTGAGCGCGGGCACGCGCGTCAGCGGGGTCGGGACCGGGGGGACGGCGGCGGACTGGGCAGGCGACCGACGATCGAGCAGGAGGCGGCCGACTGCCCCTCCGGCTGCAGCGACCGCGAGGACGGCACCGGCCTGCAGGAGGAACCGGCGACGGGGCCAGTCGGGCATGGGCGTGACGACGCTGTCCGCGTTCACGTTCGTCGCGCCGGCGGCCCCCGTGGCGAGTCCGGCACGATCCGGTGCGACCGCGGGCGTCGCCGGAAGCAGGAGCCGCAGCGCGATCAGGCTCATGGCCACGGCGAACGCGGCGTTCACGACGCCGAGCAATGGCGAGCCGAGCGGCTGCTGCAGCGCGGCGAACGCGACGAACGCGCCGACCGCCACGACGATCGCGGCTCCCTGCGCGAAGCTCCGCCGCGCGACGAGCCCCGACA
>JAJYGH010000015.1:7771-9140 GCA_021785175.1 Chloroflexota bacterium
GTAGCGCGTCGCGTTGAACATGCCGCGCGTGGACTTCCGGGGCGGTCTCCAGACAAGAGCGCGCACGACGGTGCGTGTCACGATGAGTCCGCGCCGGGCCGCGCGCAGGCAACAGCCCGCACGACCGTGCGTCCCGCCGCGGCCAGGGAGCCCGCACGACCGCACGTGCCGCCATGACGTGCGACGATCACCGCCGCTTCGCACCCGCCGTCCACGGGCCCGCCGCGGGCGATGCCGGAACGAGATCGAGAAAGGGGGCCTCGATGGACGCGACCCACTCCACCGCCATCGACCGGTTCGCCGTCGGCGGCCTCCGGTGCGTCGCCCTGCTCGACGGCGCGAACCACTACGACGCCGGCATCTTCTTCCCGGACGTGGATCCTTCGGCCGTCGAGCGCGCCCTCGCGGAGCATGCGCTCGCGCCCGACGACATCCCGTCGCCGTACACCTGTCTGCTCGTGGAGACGGACGGACGGCGCGTCCTCGTCGATACCGGCGGCGGAGACATGGCGCCCGGCGTTGGTCGCCTGCGCTCGAGTCTCGCCGCTGCCGGCGTCCAGCCCGCGGACATCGACACGGTCATCCTGACCCACGGTCATCCGGACCACATCGGCGGCACCCTCGACGCGACCGGGGCTCCCGCGTATCCGAACGCGCGGTACGTGATGGCGAGGCGCGAGTGGGAGTTCTGGACATCGGCGAGCCTGCCCGCATCCGTTCCCGAATTCTTCCGCGACGTCGCCGCGCGCAACCTTCCACCGCTGGCAGACCGTATCGAGCTCGTCGACGGGGAGGTCGAGGTCGCACCCGGCGTGCTCGTCCTGCCGACCCCGGGCCACACGCCGGGACACGTCGCGGTCGGCGTGCAGTCGCAGGGCGACGAGCTTCTCTACATCTCGGATGCCTTCCTGCACCCGATCCATCTCGAGCATCCCGACTGGCACCCGATCTACGACGTCGACCCGGCGACAGCGCTTCGGACGAAGCGGATGCTCTGCGATCGGGCGGCGGCGAACCACGGCCTCGTCGCGGCGTACCACTTCGATCCGTTCCCCGGGCTCGGCCACATCTC
Source organism: Chloroflexota bacterium (assembly GCA_021785175.1). Lineage (GTDB taxonomy): Bacteria > Chloroflexota > Limnocylindria > Limnocylindrales > CSP1-4 > JAJYNJ01. The sequence goes on from JAJYGH010000015.1 coordinate 8,844, forward strand.
GCCGAGGGGGCACGGCTGGGCCTGGGAGCCGATCTAGCGGCAGGGCCGGTCGAGCGCGGCGCGCGCCGATCCGCGCTCTCGGGCGGCCGAGTGAGCGTGCGGCGATCCGCGCTCTCGGGCGGCCGAGTGAGCGTGCGGCGATCCGCGCTCTCGGGCGGCCGAGCGAGCGTGCGGCGGCGTCGCGAAGTGCCGGCGGAGCGCGAAGAGCCGGCGCCGGGAGTCCCGAGCACCGCCGAGCCGTCGTTTAGTCATGGAGGGACTGTCAAGCGGAACGAGCGCCGAGCCTCTCCGCCAGAA
>JAJYGH010000046.1:0-5968 GCA_021785175.1 Chloroflexota bacterium
AACTGGGAGATGCTCGTCGGCGTCTCCGATGAGACGCGGATGGGCGCCCTTCGGCTCGGCGTGGCCCCGACCGGTCCAATCATCCGCGACGGCGACCCGGCCGTCCCGCCGATGGCCTCGCTGCGTGAGCTCCAGGACCTCGCCCGATGGCTCGAGGACAACCCTGACGCCGGGATCGAGGACCGCCGCCTTCGCGACCTCGTCGTCCCAGGGTCATCGCTCGGTGGAGGGCGACCCAAAGCGAATGTCCGTGATTCGGACGGGAGCCTCTGGATCGCGAAGTTCCCGTCGCGCGAGGACCGCCGTCTGGACATCGGGGCGTGGGAGTTCGTCTACGCCGACCTCGCGGCGCACGCGGGCGTCGAGGTGGCCGACCACCGCTTGGCGGCCGTGAACGGCCCCGGACGTGGACGCACATACCTCGTGCGCCGCTTCGACCGGGCCGCCGAGGGATCCCGTCGCCTCTTCATCTCGGCGATGACCCTGACGGACCACCGTGCCGGCGAGCCAGCCTCCTACCCGGACATCGCGCAGGCGATCAGTCGATACGGCGCCCCAGGTGCGGTGAAGCTGGATCTCGCCCAGCTGTTCCGCCGCCTGATGTTCAACGTCATCGCCGGCAACCGGGACGATCACCTGCGCAACCACGGCTTCCTGCGGACCTCGGACGGTTGGCGCCTCGCGCCCGCATTCGACATGAACCCGGCACGTGCCGCACACCCGCACAGCCTCTCGCTCGACGGTCGTAGCGACGGTCAGGACCCGCTCACTGCCTTCGCCACGCACAGGCTCTACGCGCTCTCCGAGGGCGAGGCCCGGCAGATCCTCGCCGAGGTGGTCGAGTCGCTGGCTGGGTGGAACGCCGCGGCCGAGGCGGCGGGAATCGGCCAGAACGAGCGGGACCTTGTCGCCCCGGCGTTCGCGGCGCTCGAAGATGCTGCCGCGCTCGCTGGCAACTAGCGCTGCGACCCTCCGCGCACCGCGGCATCGAAGACCACGGCGTCGAGCCAGAGCTCGCCGCGCACCGCGCTGAAGCGCCGCGTGGCCCCGGACTCGGGCAGCGCCGTGAGGATCGCCCGCGCGGGCGCGGAGAGGGCTCCCCCGCGAGCCGCTGGGGGCAGATCGACGGCCATCCCCCGCGCGGTCCGCGCGACCCACCGCGCGTTGGAGGTGAACTCGGTGAGCCCGGCCTCGGCGAGCTCGGCCTCGGCGCGGGTCCAGGCCGCCTCGTCCAGCCCGCTCCGCCGGCGGACGTGTCCCGGGTACGCGGCGTGCCCGTCGGCGCGCAGGCCGGCGAGGTACGCGCGGGCCTCGCCCGAGAGCGGCAGGGCGCTCCAGCGCCGCGCGTCGCGCCTCCTCGGGGACTGCTGGCCCCCTCGCTCGCCTGCTCGAGGAGCTGGATGCGTGGCACGATGTCGGCCTCGTGATGGGCCTGATCCGACTCGCGAAAGTACGTGGGGCGGCCGTGACGTTCGGTCCCTGACCCCCCGCGGCGCCTCGTTCGAGAGTGACGTGGTGATGAACGGTCGCTCGCGCGTCGAGGTCGCAGGATGCCGCGCCTGACGTGCTCGGTGTTCCGCGATCTGGCCCTCTGGATGGCAGGCTTCGGCCTGCTCATCGGTGTCATCTTCCCGCCCTTCGTGTTGCTGCTCGGGGTCAGCAGCGCGACCGCCATCAGCCCGCGCTTCTACGCGGCATGTCTTGCCGCTGGTGTGCTCGTGGGTGGCGTGAACTGGGGGCTGGCCCGACTCGTGGTGGGCCGCCGCCTGCGGCTGCTCGCTGATCGCATGGGCGTCGTCGCCGGTGCCGTCCGTGAGGCCGCCTACACCGGCAACTGGCTCGACTGTGCAGCGGACCGGTGCCGCGTGGCGGTCGACTCCACCGATGAGATCGGGCAGAGCGCCGGCTCGTTCAACGCGCTCGTCGCGGCGCTCACCCGCGCCCACGAGGTGGAGGCCGCCGTGAGCCGCTTCGCCGCGACGCTGGCGTCCGAACTTGACCTCGAGCTGTTGCTTGCGGCGGCCCTCCAGCAGTTCCTGGCCGTCAGCGAGGCGGAGGCCGGGGCCGTGCTGGTCGTGTCCGAGGGGGAGGTCAGCGTGCGCACCAGCCACGGGCTCCGGGAGCCGGGGGCGCTGATCACCAACGATCACATCGAGCGAGCCCTGCGGTCGGACGCCATGCAACTCATCGACATGCCGGACGAGGTCCGCATCGACGCCCTGCTCACGAGCTTCCGGCCACGCCAGGTCCTGGTCGTGCCGATCGCCTTCAAGTCGGTCGTGCTGGGCGTGCTGGTGCTCGCGGCGGGCACGGAGTTCCGTTCCGACGCGCGCCGGCTCGTGGGGCTGCTGCGGCCCACGTTCGGGCTCGCCCTCAACAACGCCCTGGTCCACGAACGGCTGCAGCGGTTGGCGGCGCTCGATCCGCTGACCGACCTGTACAACCGACGCTTCGGGCTCGAACGCCTGCGCGAGGAGTTCAGCCGGGCGGTCCGTGCCGCGTCCCCGCTGGGGGTGCTGATGGTCGACATCGACCGCTTCAAGCGGGTGAACGACGCCTACGGCCACGTCGTCGGCGACCGCACCCTGCGTGCCATGGCCCGGGCCGGCCGGCGCGTCCTGCGGGAGGGCGACGTCTTCATCCGCTACGGCGGCGACGAGTTCCTCGCGGTGCTCCCCGGCGCCTCGCGTGCCGACGTCGCCGAGATCGCCGAGCGGCTGCGGCGGGTGGCCGCGGAGACGGTCGTCGTGGACGGCGAGCACGCCATCGGGCTCACGGTCAGCATCGGCGCGACCTCCTTCCCGGAGGACCGCGCCGACGCCGAGACGACGCTTCTGGAGCGGGCCGATGCGGCCCTCTACGAAGCCAAGGAGCTGGGGCGCGACCGGGTCGCGCTGAGCCGTCACGGGCTGCCTGACCTCGATCGCAGGGACCGCGGGCACGAGCCCGGCCAGCACCCCAGGGCGTCTGAGCGGTCGCAGAGGGTAGGCATGAGCCAGCGCTCCGGACACGACGAAGACGCTGCCGAACTTGAGCTCCAGTACCCGTCGACGGATGCTGCCATCAGCGACGAAGACACCCGGGGCCTGCGGCGCTGCATCGGGTCGGCGCGCTACGGGATCGAGCCGCACGAGGCGTCGGTGGAGGAGTTCCCCAGGCCGCCCAGCCAGAGGGACGGCCTCGGTCGAATGTGCCGGACCCACTGGAACTCGTACACGGCCGGGCTTGCCCGGGACGCGAAGGCTCGAAAGGCCGTCGCCGGCCGCGAGCCGGTGCGGGAGCCCGGGAGTGAGGACGGGCCGGAGCGGTCATCAGCAGGCCCACGTCGGCGCCGTGAGTCGGTGCCGATCCCGGAACCGGGGGCTCAGGGCGATGCCGGGTAGCGTGAACGAGAAGACACATCCCGACGTGGACCACACCGAACTTCCAGCGCGATTCGGGCAGATCTGAATGTGAATCGGGCCGGTGAGGCTGCGGCGTTCTGACTGCATCGAGCCGGGCGAGACCCCGAGCAGCTCGAACGCGCGGGCCTGCAGCGGGGTGGGCTGGCTCAGGATCTCGAAGACGGCCCGCTCGTCGGACCCGGCGGGCACGACCCGGTTGCGGGTGAGCGTGGCGAGATTCGCATACAGCAGGTCCTCGGTTCGAACCCGAGTGTCGGCTCCAGGCGAGCGGATGACGCGCGGAACGAGATCCGCGACACGGCCCGAAGAGCGGGAGGCCGCGGACGGCGCGGGGAGCAACGGTCCGACGAGTGCGACGCCGGGGGCACGGCCGGGCGCGGGGCCGTACGATGCTCGACGCATGAAGGCATCGACCGCGACCGTCCGCCCCGACCTCGATCTCGCGGTCGACACGTGGGAGCCATCCGACGTCACCGGCGTGCCCTTCCTGCTCGTCCACGGGCTCGCATCGAACGCCCGGCTGTGGGACGGCGTCGCGACGCGGCTCGTCGAGTGCGGCCACACCGTCTCGGCTGTTGATCTTCGCGGGCACGGTCGATCCGGCAAGCCCGACGGACCGTACGACGTCCCGACGGTCGCCGACGACCTCGAGCGGTTGATCTCGCGCCTCGCGCTCGATCGGCCGGTCGTCGCCGGCCAGTCGTGGGGCGGCAACGTCGTGCTCGAGCTCGCCGCACGGCACCCGTCGGCCGTTCGCGGCGTCGTCTGTGTCGATGGCGGATGGCTCGAGCCGGCGCGCGCCTTCTCGGACTGGGACGAGTGCCTTCGCGTCCTTGCCCCGCCGCGCCTCGTCGGCCGCCGGTTCGCGGACGTGGAGGCGCACGTCAGGGCGGCCCACCCGGACTGGCCCGAGCCGGGCATTCGAGGGACGCTCGCGAACTTCGAGGTGCGGCCCGACGGCACGATCGCGCCGTGGCTGACATACGAGCGGCACGTCGCAGTGCTGCGCGGGCTGTGGGAGCACCGCCCTTCGGAGCTGTACGAGCGGATCCGCGTCCCGGTCCTGCTGCTGCCGGTCGACGGGGATCGGCGTCAGCCACCGGACCGGAAACGGAGCGACGTCGAGGCAGCCGCGCAGCGCATCCCGGTGTCGCGCGTCCACTGGTTCTCCGGCGACCACGATATCCACGCCCAGCGGCCGCTCGAGGTGGCCGACGTCCTGCATTCGGCGACCGTCGACGGTTTCTTCGTCTAGTGTCTCGGCGCGGAGAAAGCTAGATGGTTGCCGAGATCGCAGCTACGATGCCGGGCATGCCGAACCATCCTGCTCCTGCGCTGGTCGTCGACGAGGCTGAGCGATCGACGCTCCGGGCGCTCGCCCAGGCGGGCCGCACCGAGCAACGCCTGGCGACTCGGGCCCGGATCGTGCTGCGGGCGGTTGAGGGCCAGGCGAACGCCCGGATCGCGACCGAGCTGCGCGTGGCCCCCATGACCGTCCTGCTCTGGCGCCGGCGGTTCGAGCGCGACCGACTGGCCGGCCTGCACGACGCGCCGCGACCCGGCCGCGCACGGGTCTACGCGCGGAGCGACCGAGATCGGGTCATCGCCCTCACGCTCTCCGCGCCGCCGGCCGGCCTCTCCCACTGGAGTTCGCGACGCCTCGCCCGCGAGGTCGGCATGAGCACGCGGACGGTCCAGCGGATCTGGCGGGAGGCCGGCCTCCAGCCCCACCGGACCGAGACGTTCAAGTGGAGCACCGACCCCGAGCTCGAGGCCAAGGTCCGCGACGTCGTGGGACTCTATCTCGCGCCGCCCGAGCGGGCCATCGTGCTCTCCCTCGACGAGAAGACCTGAGATCCAGGCGCTCGATCGGACCCAGCCCATGCTGCCGGTCCGACCCGGCCAGCCCGAGCGCCACACCCACGACTACAAGCGCAACGGCACGACCAGTGCGGATTCCTCGGGTTTCCGAACACCGGTTCCGATCCAATTCGTACACCCATTCCGATCCAATCCGTACAGCGTTCCGGGGTTTCCGTACACCCCCGAGGCGGAGCGGTGCCCTGACGCGGTGAGGTGAGCCGGGCGTCGGCATGCTCCCTTGGACGATCCGAACGGACGTTCGAGGAGAGATGCTGATGCCGCGCCCCGATCCGCCATGCGCAAGATCCGCGAAGTCCTGCGACTGACCACCTCGAGCCCCAGAGGACTTGCACCTCCAAGCTGCTGCCCATGCCGGGCGTACCACCAGGATGCCCCAGTCTGAGCGACCGGGGCATCCGACTGAGATAGAGCCGCAGGGGTGTGAGGATCAGATGCCGGGGACTTGGTTCGAGAAGTCGGACTCGAGCCCCCACCCAGCCGCGTTCGCAGCCGCAACGGTGAAGACGTAGGTGTTCCGGGTCGTGAGGCCCGCAAGAACGTAGGTCGTCGACGCGGAGCCCGTCTCGACCGTCTGGACCGGCCTGCACGTGGCTGGCTTGTTCTTGGTGGCCGGCTTGTAGACGTAGGCGGTGATCCGGTAGTTCGTGATCGCGGCGCCGCCGTTGTCGGCGGGCGTCCAG
>JAJYGH010000046.1:6076-8944 GCA_021785175.1 Chloroflexota bacterium
GTGACCGGCGAGGAGGCCACGGAGTCGGGGCCCGTGCCCACCGCGTTCTTGGCCGCCACGGTGAACGTGTAGGCCGTGCCGTTGGTGAGCCCGGTCACGCTCTGCGTGGTGGCCGTCGAGGTGTAGGTGTGGGTCGCCTGGGCGGTCGTGCCGACGTAGGGCGTCACGACGTAGCCCGTGATCGGGCTGCCGCCGTCCGAGGCGGGCGTCGTCCAGCTCAGGGTCACCTGGCTATCGCCGGCCGTGCCGGACACGCCCGTCGGGGCACCGGGGACCGTCGGCGCGGCCACCGGGGTGATAGAGATCGATGCGGTCCCCGACGTGTCGATCGTCAACGACGACCCCATGAGGCTGCCGACGTAGCTGCTGCCACCACCACCACCACCGCCGCCGGCGTTCTGAGACCCACCGTACCCGCCGCCACCACCGCCGCCGTCGTACCCGCCGCCGCCACCACCGCCGCCGGCGACCGTGTAATCGCCGCCGGCACCGCCGACGCTCGCGGCGCCGTTACTGCCGTTGCCCGAGCCAGCTGGGTACCCTGCGCCGCCGGTGCCACCACTGGACAGCGTGCCGGCACCGCCCCCGACGGCATTGTCGCCGCCATCGGCGCCGCTGCTGCCGGCATTGCCGCCACTAACGCCCCAATCGTCACCGCCCCCGCCACCGCCGGCTACGACGAGCCGCGAGTCGAGCGATCCGGCGTCTGCCCTGGAGATTGTCCGAATGTCGGAGCCGCCGCCACCACCACCACCGTAGGGAATGTTGCCATTGACGTTGTAGCCCCCGCGACCGCCTCCGTTCCAGCCGCCGCTGCCGTAGCCCAACCAGCCGGCGCCGCCGGCCCCCCCAACCTCGACGTAGAGGGTCTCGCCCGGCGTAACGGCGAGGTCGCCTGAGACGATGGCGCCGTGGCCGCCGGCTCCTGCATTCCAGTAACCACTTCCGCCCGGGGCACCGACCGCGACCACGTGCAGGGAGCTGACGCCTGACGGAACGAGGTATGTCTGCTCAGAGCCGGTGTAGCTGAAGGAGACGGTGGTCGCAGCCCGGACCACCGAGGGCGACAAGATCACCGTAGTTGGGGCGACGAGGACCGCGGCGAGCGCGAGGACGCCCATACCCCGGCGCGGCCTGCGAAGACGCGGCCCGCTGGCTCGCGCCCAGAGCGCGCCACCCACGCCGGACCGCATCCAACTCGCGAGGATCGTGCTGACTCGGCCCATCAGGGTGGCCTCCCTCCAATACGCGCCGCGGGTCGGTCTCGCCAGTGGCTCGGTGCGGTCCTTCAGGCGGCCGGGGCAACGGACCGCACGTCAACGCCTCCCGCTGGTCTGGGTGCAGCGTCGTCTCCGGCGCACCGCTCGGCTACCGTACTGGTACGGGGGTGGGTACGGTATCGGACCCCGTATACGGGGGTGGACGACCGTACCGAATGCCGTACTGGTACGGTAGGCGGCGAGCCGAGTCGCCCCTACTGTCGCCCGCATGGAGCCCAGCGACCGGAAGAGCGACGGGCTACCCTCCGCCAGCGTCGACCCGCGCGAGGCGGATGCGGCGCTCGCCGATGCCGGCGACATCGTGGCGCGGGCAGCCGCGGACGAGGCGGCGGCCGACGCGGCACGCGCGCGGATCCGCCGGGAGGGCCTCCGGGCGCTGGCGCCCGACGAGCGGGTCGCGCCGCTCCTCGAACCCGGTGAACTGCTCGTGGCCATCCACCATGCCGCCCTGCTCGAGCGCCGCGAGCCCGGCCCCGGCGAGCGGCTCACGACGGGGGTGGCCGGCGAGCTCTACGTGACGTCACGCCGCCTCGTGCTGATCGGCCGCCTGACGCTCTCGTTCGAGCTCGACGCGATCGCCGATGCCGTCGTCTCGGGCGAGCGCCTCCTGCTCGTCCTGCGCGACGGACACGGGGTCGCGTTGCAGGTGGCGGAGCCGCGCCTGTTGTGGGTCGAGATCGCCGCGGCACGCGCACGCGCGAGGTCCGCCCAGGACCCCGGCGCGACCGCCGGTCCTCAGCCGGCGGCGCGGTAACGCCGGGCGGCCTCGGCGCGGTTCCGTGCCCCGAGCTTGCGCAGGATGCGGCTGACGTGCATCTCCACCGTGCGCGGCGAGAGCGTGAGGGCCAGGGCGATCTCGTGGTCGGTGAGCCCCTCGGCGAGGCGCGCCAGCACCTCGGCCTCGCGGACGGTGAGCGTGCCGAGCGCGGGATCCGCGGGACTCCCCAGGCCAGCGCCGGGACGCGACGTTCCGACGAGGCGCTGCACGAGGCGCGCCGCCGTCTTGTGGCTCATCGCGAGCTCGCCCTCCCAGGCGGCTCGCACGGCGCGCGCGAGCCCGTCGACCGACAGGTCCTTGGTGAGATAGCCCACCGCGCCGAAGCGCATCGCCTCGAGCACGTGGCGGTCCTCGCGCGAGGCGGTCAGCATGACGATGCGCGTGCCGGGCAGCCGCGGCGCGAGCTCGCGCACCAGGGCGACCCCGTCCATGCCGGGCAGCTCGATGTCGAGGAGCAGCACATCGGGACGGAGCTGCGGCGCGAGCGCGAGGGCGTCCTCGGCATTCGCGGCCTCGCCGACCACCTCGAGACCGGGCACGCTCAGGGCCTGGCGCACGGCACTCCGCACGAGCGGGTGGTCGTCGACGATCATGACGCGGAGGCGGGTGGGCGGAGCCTTCGCCGTCATGCCGGCGCGGCCTCGAGCGGCACGGTCGCGACGAGCGGAGCGGCGTCGACGGGCACGACGAGCCGGACCCGCGTCCCCTTCGCCGGCGCCGACTCGATCTCGAGCTCCGCGCCGATCTGGGTTGCGCGCTCCCGCATCCCGGCCAGACCGAACCTCCCGTCGCCGACCGCATCCTGGTCGA
>JAJYGH010000042.1 GCA_021785175.1 Chloroflexota bacterium
CCGACCTCGCCTACCAGCTCGAGCAGCGCAGGGTGTGCGTACGAGGATGCGAGCGCGGCCAGGACGAGCACCACGCCGAGCCACGCCCCGAGCGTCGTGTAGGTGCTGATCGCGAGCGCCGCGGCGAGGGCGATCTCGCGGCGCACGATCAGCATCGCCGGCAGCGCGAACAGCAGCCCGAAGAAGTGCAGGTCGGGCGACCCGATCAGCGTCAGCAGGCCGACCCAGGCCGCGGCGTGCCGGCGGGGCACCGCGAACACGAGCAGCACCGACAGCAGGCCGCCGGCGACGGCGAGCGGGAACGGCAGGAAGTGCAGCAGCGAGATGCCGCCGACGGACAGTCCGGGCTGCGCGGCGCGGCGCGCCTGGGCGAGCCAGTCGAACCAGATCGGGAGGCCCGTCAGGGGAAGCGTCACGAGGACGAGCGACACGGCGGCGATGACGCCGAGCACTCCGGCTTTCGGCCGCCGCCGGAGCAGGTAGAGCCAGGGGTGGACCTGCGACGTCTTCAGCAGCGCGATGAACACGCCGAGCACGCCGTCGACGAGGGCCGGACGGGGACGCACCTCGGCAGCCGTTTCGGGAGCGGAATGATCCGCGCTCACGTCGCGGTCGCGGATCGGTCGCACCCGCGCGAGGATCGATGCCCCGTCGGGAGCGGAGGGTGCCTGCCCGGGTCGGTCGACGAGGAGCGCGACGAACGCCGCGAACAGCAGCACCTGGACGTTGAGGCCGAGCAGCGGCTGCAGGTACGGCGCCCAGGCGAGCGCGAGCGGCCACGTCCAGGCCGGCATCCCGAGTCGGCGCAGTGTCCAGACCGCGGCGCCGAGGCTGAGCGCGCCCCACGCGATCGCGACCGGTTCGAGCGGGAGCGTGGCGAACGGTGCCACGAAGGGGAGCACGAACGGCGGATACAGGAACGGCTGGCCGGGTCCCGACGTGACCGCGAAGCTGGAGGCGAGGTACGGCTGGCCGCCGTGCAGCCAGCGATCGGCGGCTCGGAGCGGGATCTCGATGTCGACCGCGAGCGGGTACGTGGGTGCCAGTCGCAGGAGCGTGGCCAGGACGGAGACCGCGGTGATCGCGGCGAGCGTCGAGCGCAGCAGGGTATTCGCGAGCGTCCCGGGCACGACCAGCGCGGGTGGCCGCGGCCGCCAGCCGGGCGGTGGCGTCACCTGCCAGGCAGGCTCGTCGGGAGCGGCCGACGAGCGGTCTCCGGCTCGCGTGCGCGGTTCGCGCGCGTCCCGTGTGCGCTCTTCGCGCCTGGCCCGCGTGCGCTCCGCGCGCCCCTCCCGCGTGTCGTCCGTCACCGCCCCATTGTCGCGGCAGCGCATTTCGCCCGCCATCGACGGGGCATTTCCGGCGCCTCAGCGCCCCTTCTCCGCCCCGCGGTCGTGCGGTAGCATCCACCTCCCATGGCCGTTCCCCATGCAGCGCGCGACGCTGTGCCGTTCGAGGCTGACCGCGTGCCTCCGCTCATCGAGGCGCGGGGCCTCGTCAAGCGCTTCGGGACGTTCACCGCTGTCGATTCGGTCGACTTCGAGGTCGCCCCCGGAGAAGCGTTCGGGTTCCTGGGGCCGAACGGCGCCGGCAAGACCTCGACGATGCGGATGATCGGCTGTGTCTCGCCACTCACCGACGGCTACCTGCGGGTGCTCGGCCTCGACCCCTCGACCGACGGCCCGCGGATCCGTGCACGGCTCGGCGTCGTGCCGCAGGCCGACTCGCTCGACATGGAGCTCACGGTCCGGGAGAACCTCCAGATCTACGGCCGGTACTTCGACCTGAGCCGGCGGGAGGCGCTGCGGCGGGCAGGCGAGCTGCTCGAGTTCGTGCAGCTGTCCGAACGCGCGAACGACGAGGTCGAGCCGCTGTCGGGCGGCATGAAACGGCGCCTCGTGATCGCCCGCGCGCTCATCAACGAACCCGACCTGCTCCTCCTCGACGAGCCGACGACCGGCCTCGATCCCCAGGCGCGCCACCTGCTGTGGGACCGCCTCTACCGCCTGAAGCAACGCGGCGTCACGCTCGTGCTCACGACGCACTACATGGACGAGGCGGAGCAACTGTGCGACCGGCTGGTCGTGATGGACAAGGCGAAGATCGTCGCGGCCGGTTCGCCGCGGGAGCTGATCGAGCGTTACTCGAGCCGCGAGGTGGCCGAGCTCCGGTTCGCGCCCGGCGTGCAGGCGTCGCTCGACGGGCAGCTCGACGGCCTCGCCGACCGCGTCGAGTGGCTGCCGGACCGTGTGCTGCTGTATGCGGACGACGGCGAGGCAGCGGCCACCGCGGTGCACGCGCGGGGGCTTCGACCGGAGAGCGTGCTCGTCCGGCGGAGCAGCCTGGAGGACGTCTTCCTGCGCCTCACGGGCCGATCGCTGGTCGACTGAGCCGATGGCCGTCGGTGTCCGGGTTCTCGAGCACAACGCGATGGTCTATCGGCGGACCTGGCACGGATCGGTGCTCAGCTCGCTGCTGTCTCCGATTCTGTTCCTCGCGGCGATGGGGATCGGCCTGGGCGGGTACGTCAACCGGAACGGCGGCGCCGGGGCGCTCGGTGGCGTGCCGTACATCGCGTTCCTCGCGCCGGGCCTCCTGGCGGCCCAGGCGATGCAGACCGCCGCGTTCGACACGACCTACCCGATCATGGGCAGGATCGTCTGGGACAAGCTCTACGACGCGATGCTCGCGACGCCGCTCACGGTCCGGGACCTGCTGGTCGGCGAGCTCGAGTGGGTGGTCACGCGGCTCACGCTCGTCTGCGGCGCGTTCCTCGTCGTGATGGCCGCGTTCGGAGCGGTGCGGTCGCCGCTCGCGATCCTGGCGCTCCCCGTCGCGGTGCTCACCGGCGTCGCGTTCGCGGCCCCGATCATGGCCTTCTCCGCCACCCAGAAGCGGGACTCGAACTTCAACGTGCTGTTCCGCTTCGGGATCACGCCGCTGTTCCTGCTCTCGGGGACGTTCTTCCCGCTCGACCGCCTGCCTGCGGCGATCCAGCCCGTCGCGTACCTGACGCCGCTGTACCACGGCGTCGCCCTCGCGCGCGAGCTCACGCTCGGGTCGGTCGATCCGGCGGCCGCGGTCGCGCACGTCGTGGTGCTGCTCGCGTTCGCCGCCGGCGGCATCGCGCTCGCGGGCGTCGCGCTCCGGCGACGGCTGGTCGTGTGACGTGACCGATCCGGGAGGTTCGCGTGCGCGTGACCGGGGCCTCGGTCGACGCATCGGTCAACGCCGGGCCGGTCGACGGGAAGGCGTGAGATGACGCTCCTCGCGCGGATCGTGCCGCTCGGCGGCCTGACCCGCCCCGGCCGCCTCTTCGAGCGGAACCTGATGGTGTACCGCCGCACCTGGATGGTGCTCTTCTCCGGGTTCTTCGAACCGCTCTTCTACCTGCTCGGAATCGGGTTCGGGATCGGGTCGCTGGTCGGGTCGGTCACCGGCCCCGGGGGCCAGGAGGTCCCGTACCAGGTGTTCGTCGCGCCGGCCCTCCTCGCATCGGCGGCCATGAACGGCGCGATCTACGACAGCACGACCAACGTGTTCTTCAAGCTCAAGTACTCGCACACGTACGACGCCGTGCTCACGACGCCGGTCGGCGTGCCGGACGTGGCGATCGGGGAGATCGCGTGGGCCCTGTTCCGCGGCACGCTCTACGCGATCGGCTTCATGGTCGTCATGCTCGCGCTCGGGCTCGTCCGGTCGCCGGCGTGGCTGCTGGCGCTCCCAGCGTCGATCCTGATCGGGTTTGCGTTCGCGTCCGTCGGGATGGCACTCTCGACGTGGATTCGGTCGTGGGCCGACTTCGACAAGCTCCAGCTCGTGCTGCTCCCGATGTTCCTGTTCTCGGCCACCTTCTACCCGATCACGGCCTACCCGCCCGCGCTCCAGGTGGTCGTCGAGCTGACCCCGCTGTACCACGGGGTCGACCTGCTCCGCGGGCTGACGACGGGATCGATCGGCGTGCCCCAGCTGGTGGACGTCGGCTACCTCATCGTGATGGGGATCATCGGGCTGGCGGTCGTGTCCCGGCGGCTCGCGAGGCTCCTGCTGAAGTAGCACCTGACACCGGCGCGCGATGCCGCCGGCGCGACTGTCCCGGCCCTGCGGCGCGTGCCGACGCATGCTCCGTGTGTCTGGCAGCGGACGGAGGGTGCATGGCCGGGATCGACCGGAACGTGGATTGCGTGATCGTGGGTGGAGGGCCGGCGGGGCTGTCCGCGGCCGTCTACCTCGGGCGCCTGCGACGCTCGGTCGCCGTCGTGGATGACCGGGATGGCCGGTCGCTCTGGTCCCAGGTCACCCGCAACTACCTCGGGTTTCCCGCGATCCAGGCCGCGGAGCTCAGGCGCCTCGGCCGGCGGCAGGCCGCGAGCTACGGCGCGTGCCTCGTCGAGGCGCGGGCGGCATCCATCGAACGGGACGCTGGAGCGGGCACGCGCTCCGTCACATCCGGCCGTGGCGGATTCCTCGTCCGCCTGGAGCCGCCGGCCCGGGAGCGGCCGCACGTCGCCGCGGACGACTGCGTGAGTGACGACTGCGCTGGGACCGACGAGAACGTCGCGATCGAGGACGCGGGAGGGCGCGGTCTCGGGGAGGTCCATCCCGCAGGGCCGGAGGTCTGGCATGCCAGGACCGTGATCCTGGCGACCGGCGTGCGCGACACGTTCCCGGAGTTCGAGGGACGGGACGCGTGCGTGGGGCGGAGCCTGTTCTGGTGCATCCTGTGCGACGGGTACGAGTCCAGCGGCCGGATGGTCGTGGTGGTCGGGCACGACGAGGAGGCGGTCTCGACGGCGCTCGGCCTGCTCGACTTCACGACGCGCGTCTCGATCGTCGCCGGGCGCGAGGCGTTCTCCGTACCCGACTCACGTCTGCAGGACCTCGCAGCCGCGGGCATTCCCGCCTACGCGTCGCGAGTGGCGGCGTACCCGAACCGCGACGGGCAGATCGAATCGGTCGTGCTCGATGACCCGGCGGGCACCGTGCTCCCGGTCGATCGCGTGTTCTACGAGGGGCCGAAGCATCCCCGTTCCGAGCTCGGCGCGGCGCTCGGCGTCGAGATGGACGCGGCCGGCTACATCGTCACCGACAGCGAGCAGAAGACGAACGTCCGGGGTGTCTGCGCGGCCGGTGACGTGACGAGGCTCCACGGGCATCAGGTCAGCACGGCGGTCCACGAGGGCGGGATGGCGGCGTCGGCGGCGAACTACGAGATGTACGCGCCGATCCAGAAGACGCCGGGCGACAGGCAGCCGGGCGACGGGACCGTGGACGATCCGAGCTCGGAGCGTCCTGCTCCGGGCGCCGACTGACCTCCGGTGCTGCCCGCTCCGCCGCGCGGCGGCCGACCCCACCTCACCGCCTATACTTTCCGGCGATGAACGTGACGACGACACCTGCCCCGCGAAGCACGGTTGTGCTCGAGGTGGAGCTTCCCGCGGACCGGCTCCAGCTCGCGATCGACGAGTCCGTGCGCCGTCTCGGCCGGCGAACCCGCGTCCCCGGATTCCGGCCCGGCAAGGCCCCGCGCGTGATGCTCGAGCGGGCGCTCGGCGTCCGCCGCGACAACCCCGCCAATCCGATCTACGACGAAGCCAAGGACCAGCTGTTCACCGCGACGATGGCGAACGCGCTCGAGGAGGCGGACCTCGACGCGCTGACGATCCCCGATCCCGAATGGCTGCGCTTCGAGGAGGGCCAGGGGGCGACGTACCGCGTTGCCGTACCCGTCCGCCCTGAGGTGACGCTCGGCGACTACGCCGGCTTCCCGTTCGCGCCGGAGATCGAGGAGATCGACGACGCGAAGGTCGACAGCGTCATCGACGAGCTGCGCGACCAGCACGCCAGTCTCCGAGCGGTCGAGGACCGCCCGGTCCAGAAGGACGACTGGGTCGTGATCTCGTTCGAGGGGACGCGCGACGGCCAGCCGTTCGAGGGTGGGAGCGCCGAACGGTTCCCGCTCGTCGTCGGCAGGGGCCGCATGATCCCCGGCTTCGAGGAGGCCCTGGTCGGCCTGTCGACCGGCGAGGAGAAGGACTTCGACGTCACGTTTCCGGACGACTACCCGGACCAGGAACTCGCCGGGAAGCCCGCGCACTTCCACGTGACCGTGCGGGAGATTCGCGAGAAGGTGCTGCCGGAGGCGGACGACGCGTTCGCGCAGTCGATCGGCGCCTCGTTCACGGACGTCGAGGCGCTCCGCGCCGACATCCGCCGCCGCCTCGAGGCGAATGCCCGCGACCACGCGCGACACGAGTTCTCGGACCGGATCATCGAGTACGCGGTGGGGAACGCGACGCTCGAGGTCCCCGACGTCCTCATCGACCAGGAGGTCGAGGTCATGCACGACGAGCTGCGGATGCGGCTCGCCGAGCAGGGCATCCCCTACGACGAGTACGCGCGGATCACGGGCAAGGACGACGCCGCGTTCCACGCGGAGTACCGCGAGCCCGCCGAGCACCGGGTCCGCGTGCTCATGGTGCTGTCGAAGATCGCGGACGCCGAGGGCGTCGAGATCCCCGACAGCGAGATCGACGCGGAGATCGCACGGGCGCGGCAGCGGTACGCGAACAACCCGCGCCTCGTGAGCTACTTCGAGTCGGAGCGCGGCCGGTCGTACCTCCGCTCCACCATGCGCCGGACGCAGGTCGTCGAGCGGCTGATCGACCGCTGGCTCGAGGCGCACCCCGAGGCCGGCGCGCTCCCGCACCTCGAGGAGGATCCGAGTGCGGGGCTCATCGGCGGAACGCCCGAGGACACAGCCGAGCTGGCGGCCGGGCGCGAGGCCGGGGCGAACGCGCGAGAGCAGGCATCGGGGGCTGCCGAGCAGGCCGCGGTGGAGCAGTCGGCCGTCGAGGCCGCGGAGGGGGGCGAGCTCGCATGACGCGTCGGGTGGTCCCGGGCCGGTCGGCGGCCCTGCGTGCGGCGCAGGAGACGAGCGCGATGCTCGTCCCGATGGTCATCGAGACGTCGAGCCGGGGCGAGCGCGCCTACGACATCTACAGCCGGCTGCTGCGCGACCGGATCGTGTTCCTCGGCGACGCCATCGAGGACCACATCGCGAACCTCATCATCGCGCAGCTGCTGTTCCTGGAGTCCGAGGACCCGGAGAAGGACATCAACCTGTACGTGAACTCGCCGGGCGGCGTGATCACCGCGGGCCTCGCGATCTACGACACCATGCAGTACCTGCGCGCGCCCGTGAGCACGATGTGCGTGGGCATGGCGGCGAGCATGGCGGCCGTCCTGCTCGCGGCCGGCGAGAAGGGCAAGCGCTACGCGCTGCCGCACAGCCGGATCATGATCCACCAGGGGTCGGGCGGGTTCCGGGGCAACACGCCGGACGTGTTCATCCAGGTCAAGGAGATGGAGGAGCTGGTGAACACCAATCACCAGATCCTCGCGCGCCATACGGGTCAGCCGATCGAGAGGATCATCCGCGACACCGAGCGGGACTATTTCATGTCTCCACAGGCGGCCAAGGACTACGGCATCATCGACGAGGTCTACGCGGTCCGGGGCGATTCCCTCATCGCGCAGGCGCACGATCACGGGCAGCGGCCGGAAACGTTGCCGTCCACTGGCGCACAATCTGCTGGTCCGGAACCGCAGGCACAGTGATCCGGGCGATCCTCCGCAGGGAGTAGTTGCGATGCCCACGCCCCCCGGCAAGAGCACGAAGGTCCCGTACCGCTGCAGCTTCTGCGGCAAGAGCCAGGACCAGGTCCGCAAGCTGATCGCGGGCCAGGGCGTCTACATCTGCGACGAGTGCATCAACCTCTGCCAGGAGATCATCGAGGAGGAGCTCCTCGAGTCGCCGCGGGTCAAGCAGCAGCCGGCCAAGCTGCCCACGCCGAACCAGATCAAGGCCTCGCTCGACCAGTACGTGATCAGCCAGGAGCGCGCCAAGCGCGTCCTGTCGGTCGCGGTCTACAACCACTACAAGCGGGTCAACGCGGGCCACCAGGTCGACGACGTCGAGCTCCAGAAGTCGAACGTCCTGATGGTCGGGCCGACGGGGTCCGGCAAGACGCTGCTGGCCCAGACGCTGGCGAAGATCCTCGACGTGCCCTTCTGCATCGCTGACGCGACATCGCTCACCGAGGCCGGGTACGTCGGCGAGGACGTCGAGAACATCCTGCTTCGCCTGATCCAGGCCGCCGACTTCGACGTGCAGCGTGCGCAGCGCGGGATCATCTACATCGACGAGATCGACAAGATCGCGCGCAAGGCTGACAACCCGTCGATCACGCGCGACGTGTCCGGCGAGGGCGTGCAGCAGGCCCTGCTGAAGATCCTCGAGGGCACGGTCGCGAACGTGCCGCCGCAGGGCGGCCGCAAGCACCCGCACCAGGACTTCATCCAGATCGACACGACGAACATCCTGTTCATCTGTGGCGGGGCGTTCGAGGGGCTCGAGAAGATCGTCGAGGAGCGCGTGGGGCGCCGATCGATCGGCTTCGGGTCCGAGGCCCACATGTCGAAGACCGAGCGCGAGAAGATCCTCGAGCGGCTCATGCCCGAGGACCTGCTCAGGTTCGGGCTGATCCCCGAGTTCGTCGGGCGGCTCCCGGTCATCGTGACGCTCGCGCCGCTCACGCTCGGCGACCTCGTGCGGGTCGCGAAGGAGCCGAAGAACGCGGTCACGCGCCAGTACCAGAAGTTCCTCTCGCTCGACAAGGTCGAGCTCACGTTCACGCCGGGGGCGCTCGAGGCTGCGGCAGAGCTCGCAATCGCGCGCAAGACGGGGGCGCGGGCTCTCCGGTCGATCGTCGAGGAGGCGCTGCTCGACGTGATGTTCGACATTCCGGAGCGCAGCGACATCCGGAAATGCATCATCACGGCCGAGACGATCCGGGGCCGACGGCCGCCGTTCCTGCTGACGCAGGCGCAGCTCGACAAGGGCGTCGACGAGACGAACTGCGAGGAGCTGATCGAGGGCGC
>JAJYGH010000005.1 GCA_021785175.1 Chloroflexota bacterium
CCGGGCCGTTCGCCCATGGCACGACGACGCCGTCGCGCTCCTCGGCCAGGTAGAACTCGTTCTCGAACGACGCGAAGATCCGGATCTCGCCGTCCGCTGCCCGGCCGATCACCCGCCTGAGGAACCCTCGCGGGTCGCATCCCCAATCGCGGAAGTCGTGGTCGAGCTGGTCGCAGATCAGGCCCGCGGCCCGGGGCACCCACGGCAGCACCGAGTACGTCTCGGGATCCGGCACGATCCGGACCTCCCCGACCGGCTCCATGCCCTCGACGTAGACGAGCTGCTCCAGCATGTTCACGGCGTTCTGTGCCCGCGTGAGGCCGACGCCCCCGCGCATCCTGCTCGCCAGGCGTTCGACGTGGACGTTCTTTCCCCGGATGACGCCCGAGGGGTCGCAGTACAGGAACCGGACCAGCCGGACCTCGTCCTCCCTCGCGCGAGCGACCACGTCCTCGATCGACTGGCTCATCGCATGCTCCCGCTGCCCGACCGCCTCCTCCCGCGGCCTTCGTGGCGCAGGGTATCGCAGGCTGGGCCGGGAGCGTCGACTGCGAGGCGGGCTGGAGCCCGGTGCGCGCCACTCGATCCTGTGAGAGCAGGAGTTCGGAGAAGATGGGGGCGTCGGAACCAAGTCAGCAGCAGGAGGAAGCGGTGGACCGGAACCTGGAAGGCCGCGTGTGCGTGATCACGGGAGCGTCGAGCGGGATCGGAGAGGCGACCGCCCGAGCGCTCGGGGCCGCGGGCGCTCGCGTCGCGCTGCTCGCGAGGCGGGAGGAGCGCATCCGCGCACTGGCCGCGGAACTGAACGCCGCGACCCCGGACGGCCAGGCGCTGGCGATTGCGTGCCCTGCCGACGTGACCGACATGGGCGCGCTCCGGCGGGCCGCGGACGAGATCCGCGATCGGCTGGGGCGCGTCGACTGCCTGATCAACAACGCCGGCGTCATGCTGAACTCGCCGTTCCAGGCGGGGCTCGTCGACGAGTGGCGGCGCATGGTCGACACCAACCTGTTCGGCGTCCTCCAGACCACGCACGTGTTCCTGGCGGACCTCCGGAACGGCGGCGGCGACATCGTGAACACGTCGTCGGTGGCCGGGCGCAAGACGCGCGCGGTGTCGTCGGTGTACTCCGCGACGAAGCATGCCGTCACGGCGTGGTCGGAAGGGCTCCGGCAGGAGCTGATCCCGGACGACGTCCGCGTGATCTGCGTCGAGCCGGGTGTCGTCGACACGGAGCTCCCCGAGCACATCACGCATCCCGCCACGCGCCAGGCGACGGACGACATGTACCACCGGTCGATGGAGCCGCTGGCGTCGGAGGACATCGCGTCACTGATCGCCTACGCCGTGAGCCGGCCGGAACGCGTGTCGATCAACGAGGTGCTGATCCGGCCCAGCGACCAGGAGTTCTGATCGGCCGTCGCGGCTACGCGCGCAGGTAGCCCGTGAGGTCCTTCGCGCGGGGGTCGATGCGCGGCTCGAACGGCAGGCTCGGGGAGCGGACGTCTTCGTCGCGCGCCAGCCAGATCGAATCCGTGATCTCGAGATTGACGATCAGGGTGCCCGCCCGGGCGCGGTGCTCCGCGCCGGCGAGCGAGTAGGAGATCCACGCCTCGGTGAGGGGCACCATCGGCGGCCGGTGATGCAGGCCGACGAGCGGATCCGACGCGGGCGGCCCGTGCAGGTAGCCGCGCACTCGGTAGGGGCCGGACACGACGATCACGGGGTACAGGCGGGTGTTCCGCCTTCGTGCCGGGTTGCCGCGGGGGCCGCTGGCACGAACCACGAGCAGCTCGTCGCGCCCGACCGTGAGCGAACGAGACGCCGTCACGCGGCCGTCCGCGAGCGCCACTGCGAGGACGTCCGCGAGCGTGACCTCGTCGCAGTTGTTCAGCGCGTCGGTGAGGCGCTCGGCGTCGAGCCGCAGGAAGCCGAAGAGCTGGCAGTCCTCCGCGTAGGCCGCGAAATCGACCTCCTGCCCCGCGTCCGGCGCCGGCTCCTCCGCCGGCTCGGGCACCGGCAGTGGCACCGCCGGGCGGAGCTTCGAGACGAGACCGGCGAGCAGCGCGCGGCGCGGCGGGGATGCAGCCACTCAGCGGGCGGCGGCCGCCCGCGGGAGCTGCGCCACGCGTGCGGGCGGGTGGGTCAGGAGTGACGGATCGCCGGCCGGCGCGTGCTCGGCGTACAGGTCGCAGAACAGGTCGACGAGCTCCGGATCGAACTGCACCTGGGCGTACCGCCGCAGCTCCTGCACCGCCCCCTCGTGCCCGATCGCCCGGCGATACGGCCGGTCGCGCACCATCGCGTCGTACGCGTCCGCGATCGCGACGATGCGGGCGCCGAGTGGGATGTCGGAGCCACGCAGGCCGTAGGGGTAGCCGTGACCCGAGAACTGCTCGTGGTGGTGGAGGATGATCGCGCCGGCGTCGCCGAGCGTCATGACCCGCTCGATGATCGCCTGGCCGATCCGCGGATGCTGCACGACCTTCTGCCACTCGTCGGCCGACAGCGGCCCCGGCTTCTCGAGGACCTGCTCGGGGACGGCGAGCTTCCCCACGTCGTGCAGGAGCGCGGCGACCCGGATGCGCTCGACTTCGGGCTCCGGGAGCCCGAGCTCGGTTGCCATCCGGACGGCGATCGCTGCGATCAGCGACGAGGGCTGCCCGCGGTAGTGGGGGAGTGGCGCGAGGACGGCCGCGAGGGCGCCCTCGGCAGCACGCCGGGCCTGGTCGCCGACGTCAGCCGCGCGCTGTCGAGCCTCGAGCGAGATCGGCGCGCGCGGGATCCGGGCGCTGTCGTCGTCCTCCTCCGCGAACACGTAGGTCTGGTTCCGGCCGAGGGACTTCGCCGCGTACATTGCGGCGTCCGCGTCGCGCAGGAGCTGGTCGACGCGGAGGTGCTGGCCCCGGCCGCCCGCGATGCCGATCGACACCGAGACGCCGAGCTCCGTCCCGTCGCCTGCCGCGAAGCGCTGCTTCATGACGAGCAGCCGCAGCTTTTCGGCGACCGCGGTGGCGTCCTCGACCGTGATCTCCGGGAGTACGACGACGAACTCCTCGCCGCCGTACCTCCCGACGAAGTCCGTCGACCGCGTCTGTTCCCGGAAGACGTCGGCCACGCCGCGCAGCACGATGTCGCCGACCTCGTGCCCGTACGTGTCGTTGACGGCCTTGAAGTGGTCGAGGTCGATGAACGCGACCGAGAGCGGCCGGCTGTAGCGCGTGACGCGTTCGACCTCGGCGAAGAGGTGCGCGAGCAGCGTCGGCCGGTTGGCGACGCGCGTGAGGCGATCCGTGGTCGCATCGGTCTGTGCCGACCGCAGCGTGTCGGCGACGCGAGCGAGCTGACGGGCGGCCGGCCCGAGCCCGCCGAGGCGTGCGGGGTCGGGCAGATCGGTGGCGTTGTCGTCCGCCAGCGAGGCCATCGCCCGTTCGAGCGCCCGGGCGTGCGACCGGAGGAGGGCGTCGACGCAGGCGACCCCGACGAGCGACCCGACGGCGGACGCGCCGAGGACCGCGGCCAGCAGGGGTGCGCCGGAGGCCTCTGCGACGAATGCGACGGCCGCCGCGGCCGCCGCGGGCAAGAGCGCGAGGGCTTCCCGCGGTATCGGCATGCGCGAACGGTACTGTCGCACCGTCGTTGACTGCAGCGGGCGGGAAGTACCGGGGGCAGGGGGCAGATGGTGCCAGAGGGCGGCGAAGGAGCGTTCGCACGTCCGGGGGGAGTGGAACGCGGCGAGTCAGGCCTCCGCGAGGGCCTCCCGGGCATCGGGCGTGGGGAGCGAGAAGCCGAACTCGGCGCGGCCGGTCGGGCGCGGCCGCCCGGATCCAGCCGCCCTGGAGCTCGACGAGCCGCTTGCACACGGCGAAGCTCAGACCCAGTCCGCCGGACTGCGCCTGCACGCGGGGAGAACGGTGGAACGGCCGGCTCCCCGGGGCCAATCACCAGGGTGAGCATCGACCTGCCACCGTCGCGCACAGGCGGCGTCGAGCCGCGTGCGCCCGTGGGCGCGAGTCCGCTGCGCCGGCTACGAGCCGGGTTCGAGCGCGCGGAGGGCCGCCAGGAGCGCCGGAGGCGACGTGCCGGGCGTCACGCGCCAGCGGGGCACCGCGAACCGCGTCGTCCACGTCTCGACGTAGGAGTTCGCCCCTTCGATGACCGCCATGTCGTAGCCGTCGGACTGCAGCATGGCCTCGATCGCCGCGTCGAACTTGCCCGCCGGATACGCGAGCGTGACCGGCGTCTCGCCGACGATCGAGGCCAGCCGGCGCGCCCCTGCCTCGATCTGGTACTGGATCTGTGCGGGCGACAACTGCGTCAGTTCGATCGAGTCGCCGCTGTACGTGTGGTTGCCGATCTCCATCCCGTCGGCGGCGAGCGTCCGAAGCTCGGATGACGTCAGCACGTTCCGCATGACGTCGACACGGCCCGCCGGGACGTAGTACGTGGCCACGTATCCGTAGCGGCGGAGGACGGGCAGCGCGTACGTGTACCCGTCGTCCCAGCCGTCATCGATCGTGATCACGAACGTGCGCGGGGGCTCCGGCCGGCCCTGCGCCAGCGCTGCTGCGAGCTGGGCAACCGTGATCGAGCGCCAGCCGTTCGCGTGCAGCAGGGCGAGCTGCGCGTCGAACAGGGTGGGGGAGACCACGAGCCCCGGCAGCGAATCGCCGGCAAGCCCGGCCGGCACGATCCGGTGGTACATCAGCAACGGCACGCTGAGGCTGAACCCCGCGGGAGGCGAGGCGCCGGCGGGTGGCGTGGGCCACGGCAGCCCGGAGGGAAACGCCGCGGCGGGCGATGCGGTGGCGGCCGATGCGCCGGCATGGGCGGCAGACGATGCACCGGCACCGCCTCCGGCGGCTGTTCCGGGCGTCGAAGCCGCCCTCGCGGTCGCTCCCGCGGTGGCGGCCGCGCCGCTCGACGGCGCACCCACAGCGGCGGTGTCCGGCGTCGCGGATGGCCCGCCTGACGTGACCGACGACGTCGTCCCGCAGGAGGCGACGAGCAGCATCACGGTGACCGCTGCCGCGGTCGCCTGGAACGTGCGGCGGATGGATGGAGGGCGGACCGGCGAGCGCACCGGTGCATGGTAGGCGAACCCCGACCGGCACCCCGATCGCGGGCCGGTTGGTCCGCGGGGCCTCCCGGGAACGCGGCGGCGTGCCGGGTTGCGATGCGTTTGTCGCGCTGCCGCCGGGCGCGTGTGGAGACTGCGAGGCTGGACCGGGCACCGTCGCCGCGTGCCGCTCGCTCGGGGCTTCGACGTCTCCTCGTCCGTTCGCTCCTGGGTCCGTGTCGGCGCCTGCCCGCCCGCCGCTCGTGCCAGCTCGCTCGGCGCGGACTGAGTGGCATCCCCCCGCCGCGGTCGCACGCGAGACCCGCTGCTCTCCGGGTCGCCCATCGGGGCGGCGCTTGCCGCCATCGGCCTCGTCGTCGTGGCTGCGCTGACCGTCACGCTGTTCACCGGACGCGTCCCGCTCGAGCTCGCGGCGCCCGGAGTCGCGGATGCACCGGCGGCGCCGGGCCCGGCGTCCGCATCGCAGGCCGGCCCGGCGGCGCCCACGCCGGTCCCGTCGGTCGCCGCCAACCCGTCGGCGCGGTTCCCCGGCAGCCTCGTGTTCGCGAAGGCGGGTGACCTGTGGATCGAGCACGGGTCGCACGTGATGCGGCTGACGAGCACAGGGGAGGACTCGATGCCGGCATGGTCGCCGGACGGCACCTGGATCTACTACATCGAGACGCGCACGACCCACGGCCGCTACCCCAGCATCGACGGCGTCGAGAACTACACGCTCGACTATCCGGTGCTCATGCGCATCCATCCCGACGGAACCGGCCGAACCCAGCTGCTGTCCGGCCTGTTCACGGCGTCCGGTGGCCAGTACACGTTCTTCTCGTGGTACCGCCAGCCCGCGGTCTCGCCCGATGGCAGGACGATCGCCCTCGTCTCCGACGCGCCCGACCCGGCGCAGGCCAACGTCGTCCTTCAGGTCCTCGACATCGCCACGATGCGTCTCACCAGGGTCCCCGTTCCCGACAGCTCGCCACTCGGGCAGCAGGACCCGGTGTGGCGTCCAGACGGCGGTGCCATCGCCTACGTCCAGAACGGCGGGAACAGCCTGAACGGTGCCGCCCAGATCATGGTCTACGACCTCGCCACGCACACCGCCCATCCCGTCGGCCCCACCGGCTACGCGAACCCGTCGTGGTCGCCCGACGGCCGGTACCTGGCCGCGACGCACATCGGGTTCTACAGCACGGACGTCGTGATCCTCGATGCGGCCACCGGCCGCGTCGTCCTCGACGTGACCCAGGACGGGCGATCGTGGAACCCGGTGTGGTCGCCGGCCGGCAACGAGATCGTCTACATGCACCTGCAGGGAGAGACGACCGATCTGCGGCTGGTCGACCTGTCCGGGACGGCGCCGCACTGGAAGGTGGTGCCGCAGCCCGACCTGACGCACAACAGCGGGCTCGACTCCGCCTCGCGGCCCGCCTGGTACGTTCCCGCCGGCGGGACGGTGGGCGGGACGATGGGCGGCGGGACGGCGGGGGCGTCGCCGGCACCATGAGTCAGACACGATCCCCCAGGCCGAGCGGCCGCTCGTCGTTCGCCGCAGCGTTCCTCTCTGCGATCTTCCCCGGGCTCGGGCACGCCTATGCGGGTCGTCCCCGGCGGGCGGCGCAGTTCGCGGCGCTCCCGCTCCTGCTGCTCGTGCTCGCGGGGCTGGTCGCGTGGCGGATGCGGCTCGCGGTGCTGGGCATCGTCCTGCAGCCGGCGGTGCTCATCGCCCTGCTGGTGGTCGACGCCGCCCTGCTCGCGTACCGGGCGCTGGTCGCCGCCGACGCCTGGCGATCCACGCGACGTGGCAACGCTGCCGCCCGCGGCCTCGCGTCCCCACGCCCCGCCCATCCGCTCTCGGTCGCCGGGCTGCTCGCGGTCGTGCTCGTGATGGCCGGCGTCCACGTCGCGTTCGCCTGGTACGACCTGCAGGCGTACGACCTGATGTCGAGCGTGTTCGGGCCGGCCGCGCCCCACGCAGCGGCGGGGTCGCTGGCGATCCCGACCGCGCCGTCGACGCCCGGCGTGTCCCCGTCCGCCACGCCGGGATCCGTCTCTCCGCTTCCATCCGCTTCCGCGCCGGGCGCGAGCGGAGGCCCGACCGGGGCCGCGGCATCACCCGGGGCCACGGCAGCGGCGACCGCCGGGTCGGGATCCCCGGCCGCGAGCGGGTCCGCTGCAGCCGGGACCGCGCCATGGAACGGGACCGGGCGTCTGAACATCCTCGTGGTCGGCGTCGACCAGCGCCCGGCGCAGGCCACGTTCAACACCGACACCATGATCGTCGTCAGCGAGGACCCACAGGCGCACACGGCCACGATGTTCAGTGTCCCGCGCGACACCGTCGACGTGCCGCTGCCGCCCGGTCCGGCGCAGGCCGCGCTCGGTGCGACCTTCTACCCAAAGATCACGAGCCTCTGCACGTACGCCGACTCACGCCCCGACCTGTTCCCGGGCGGTTGCTGGCCCGCCCTCAAGCGGACGCTCGGCTACTTCCTGGGCCTCAACATCAGCTACTACGTCGAGGTCAACTTCCAGGGCTTCGAGCAGGTCGTCAACACGCTCGGCGGCGTGACCATCGACGTCCAGGCCCCCGTCATCGACAACCTCTATCCGACGGCCAGCGGGACCCATATCCGCCTGTACATCCCGACGGGCGTGCAGCACATGAACGGCAGCCAGGCCCTCGCGTACGCGCGCTCACGCCACGGCTCGAACGACTTCGACCGCTCGGCCCGACAGCAGCGGGTGCTGCTCTCCCTGCGCCAGCAGGCAGACTTCGGCACGATCATCGGGAACCTGCCGGGCCTCGTGAGCGCCCTCAAGTCGGCGGTCCACACCGACATCCCGATCGGTCTCCTGCCTCAGTTGATCGATCTGGCGCAGGGCGTGCACTCGCGGAGCGTGAACTCGGTCGTGTTCGCGCCGCCGACGTTCGAGCAGCAGGTGCTCAACGGAGATCCCCGCGGCTACATCACGATCCCGTACGTGGACAGGATCCGCGCAGAGGTGAAGTCGCAGACGCAGTAGGCGTGGCGTCGCCCGACCCGCGATCGCGGTGGAGATGCCGCGCGCGCTCCGCCCACGGGTCTGCGCGTCGGTCCGCGCGGCAGACGGGCATCGCCCTGGCGGGTGCTACTCGGGGAGCTCGAGCAGCAGTCTGAGGATCACGCGCTCCTCCTGCTCGAGGTGGGAGGTCAGGAGCGCGTGGAGCACGTGGAGATGGCGGCCGATCCCCACGCGGCGGGTCGCGTCGGAGGCCAGGGTGCGCCGATCCGCCGACAGTGCTTCGATGGCGGATGCGAGCTGCGTGTGCTGGATCTCGAGGAACCTGGTCGCCCATTCGGCTCCGGGCACGCGCTCGGTGTCCGGGAAGCAGACCTGCTCCTCCCACTCGACGTGGGCGCGCAGCGTCCGATCGATCCGGGCGAGGAGGCGATCGAGGGCCGCCTCGAGCTCGGCTCCCGGCAGCGCGTCGACGAGCGCGGCCATCGATTCGAGCTGCGCGAGGAGGGCGTCGAGGCCCCGGTGAGCGCGCTGCAGGATGTGCTGCTCGACCTGCGCTGTGCGACGGGTGGAGGTCACGGGGAAGTCTCCTGCGTGCCCGGGCTAGCGATACAACCAGAAACCGCCGGACACGTCTCCGGCGGTTCCTGTCTGGCTGGAGGATCGGGCGTGGACGGACCTGGAGGATCGGCCCGCCCGTCAGGCCCGCGCGCTCCGACGGGCGGGGCCTGAG
>JAJYGH010000081.1:0-16145 GCA_021785175.1 Chloroflexota bacterium
CAGACTGTCCGCCGACAGCTTCGGGGCGTGCCGCCAGGAGCGCCCGGAGCCGCGCGTTCTCGGCGCGAAGCTGCTCGATCTCGCGGCGGAGCTCCGCAGCGGACGTGTGGTGACGTGCGCGCAGGTCGTCCGTCATCGATTCATCTGACCCGGTTACTGTTGTCTACTGTAAGGATCTTAGAGTACCTGATACCATCCCGGCGTGGTCCCCGGGCAGCCGACGCTCGATCAACTCCGCCTCCTTCCCGACCAGGAGCGCGTCGACTGGCTCTGCACGGCCCCCGAGGGTCAGTGGCTCGAGCGCAAGGGCCCCCGCATACGGGGCAAGGCGCTCGCCGACGTCATGATCGGCCTGGCGAACGCCGAGGGTGGCCTGATCTGCATCGGCATCGAGGGCGGACGTGTCGAAGGTGTGGACCGCACAGGACGGCTGATGAACGAGTGGCGACAGGCTGCCATCGACTTCAGCGCCCCTCCTGTCCGGCATGCGTTCGACCTCCTGGCTTGCACCAGCACGCGTGGCGAGGCCGATCACGTCGTCCTGATCGAGGTCGATGCGAGCGAGCAGGTTCACGAGAACAGCGCCGGGGATACGTTCCTCCGGGTCGGCGACGAGAACCGAAAGCTGGGTCCGCTGGAGGCCCAGGAACTCCACTATGACAAGGGAGACTCCACGTTCGACGCTCGGCCTCTGGCTGACATCGATCGCGACGAGCTCGATGCAAGACTCATCCGTCGCTATCTGGCGGCCATCAGGGTGGAGGGGACCGGCCAGCGCGCCCTCAAGGCTCGCGGTCTGCTCGCGGACAAGTCCGGCGAGCTCGTGCCGACCGTTGCGGGGATCCTCGTCCTCGGATCGGAGCCGCAGGCGCACTTCCCGGAGGCGTACGTCCGCCTTCTGCGGTACCGGGGAACGACGCGCGAGACGGGTTCGCGCTCCAACGTGACTCAGGACGTGCGGCTGACCGGCCCGCTGCCCGATCAGATCACAGCCGCCCGCCGCCAGCTCCTCCGATGGCTCCCCACGGTCACGCGACTGGGCGACAAGGGGCGATTCGGCCGAGAGACGCACGTGCCCCAGCCCGTGTGGCTCGAAGCGGTCGTCAATGCGGTCGTCCATCGTTCCTACGCGATGAGCGGCGATCACATTCGGGTCGAGGTCTTCGACGACCGCATCGATGTCGAGAGTCCGGGCCGCCTTCCAGGGCTTGTCCGGCTCGACAACATCAGAACGACCCGCTTCGCGCGGAACCCACGCATCGCGCGCGCCATGGCCGATCTCGATTTCGGTCGGGAGCTCGGCGAGGGAGTGAACCGGATGTACCTGGACCTGGAGAGAGTGGGTCTTCCGGATCCGGTCTTCGTCCAGGCCGGCGCGTCGCTCCGCGTCACGTTCCTCGATGATCCGGTCGGCGCCCGGATGCAGGCAGTGCTGCCGCCGGGGTCGGACCGGTTCGTCGAGCATCTCCTCCGGACAGGTCGGGTCACGACGAGCCAGGCGATCACGCTGCTCGGGGTGTCGCGGCCCACGGCGATCGGCTACCTGCGACGGCTGGAGGAAGGCGGGTTCGTGGAGGCTGTCAGGACCTCGCCCAACGATCCAAGGGGATTCTGGCGCCCGGCCCGGAGGACATAGCAACTACTCTCATCTACTGAGCCTGAGGCTGAGACCTGCTTCGGGCTCATCCGTTGACTGGCGCCCGGGAGCTTCCGCCCTCTGGGCCGCGTCGTTGGTCGACCCACACGCGCCTCGGCAACTCTGGCAGTCGGGACCTGAAGGGCCAGTGAATCCAGCGCGGGGGCACGCCCGCCCAAACGTGGGGTGGGGCCACCGGTCGTGCCACCGATGACCCCACCGTGCCGGTGGGCCGTCACACCGACGGCCTACCGGGAGCGAGCCGTCACTGCTCGCCCTGGAACTGGTGGTCGACGTTGCCGCCCGCGGCGTCCGTGTGTCCGCCCGGACCGTCGGTCTCGGTCCCGGCCGCCTCGGCGGCGCCGCTGGCCGCCTCAGCCGCCGTCTCGGGTGCCTCGACCCCGGCCACCTCGGCCGCCGTGCCGGCCGCATCCGGAGCGGTCTGGTCGCCCTGCTGAAGGTCGACCTGCTGGCCGCTGGCAGTCGACGCCCCAGCCGCCGGTTGCACCTGCGTCTGTAGCGTGACCGGTGGGGTCGTCGGCGCATTCCCGGCGAAGGCGACCCCGGCGCCGCTCAGGAGAAGCACGGCCAGACCGCCGATGGCAGCGCCGCGCAGACGTGCGAGCATCATGGTGATGGCTCCTGTTCAAGGGTCGGGCTTGCTGCCCGATCGCTGTGACGAGCCTGGCAGACGCTCCATGAGGCGACCGTGAATCCCGCCATGCCGGGGATTCATCGAACGTTCATCCGGCCGCGCCACAATGAGCGCACGATGGACCAGACCAGCACCACCAGCCGCCGGCGGCCGCCGTCGTGACCCGGGGCCGCCGGTGAAGCTCCTGCTGCTCGAGGACGACGTGCGCCTCAGCGGCCTGCTGCAGCGGGGGCTGCGCGGCGACGGCCACGCGGTGGACGCCGCCGCGACGATCGAGGACGCCCGCTGGCACGCCACCGAGGGCGCCTACGATGCCCTCATCCTGGACGTCATGCTGCCCGATGGCGATGGCTTCGCGTTCTGCGCCGAGCTGCGCGCCGGCGGCAACTGGACCCCGGTGCTGATGCTGACCGCGCGCAACGCGGTCGAGGACCGGGTACGCGGGCTGGACGTGGGGGCGGACGACTACCTGGTGAAGCCGTTCGCGTTCGTCGAGCTGCTGGCACGGCTGCGGGCCCTCGCACGGCGCGGCCCCAGTGAACGACCCACCGTGCTGACGGTGGGCGCGCTCGAGCTCGACCCGGCGGCCCACCGGGTGACGGTCGCGGGGAGCGGCGTGCCCCTCTCGTCGCGCCAGTTCGCCCTGCTCGAGTTCCTCATGCACCACGCCGACGAGGTTGTCTCGCGCACGACGATCATCGAGCGCGTCTGGGACTGGGCCTACGAGGGGACGTCCAACATCGTCGATGTCTACATCCGCGCGCTTCGGGTGCGACTCCAGGAGCATCCGCAGAGCCCCCCGCTGGACACCGTTCGGGGAGTCGGGTACGTGCTCCGCACGCCGCCGGCGAAACAACCGCCCTTGTCGAAACCGCCGCGGTCGACGCCGGCACCGCCGCCCGCCCCGTCCGGGCACGGAGCGGCGTGACCATCCGCACCCGCCTGACCCTCAGCTACGCGGGTGCGATCGGGGCGACCCTGGCCCTGGCCGGGGTGGCCGTCTGGTGGCAGCTCGGCGCGATGCTGCGGGCCTCGCTCGACCAGACGCTCCAGACCCGCGCGGCCGACGTGGCGACCTCGCTCGAGAACGCGGGCCAGGTCGGGCTCCAGCAGAGCAACGCGACGGCGCCTGGCGTCTTCACCGTGATCGTCGACGGGACCGGGCACCTCGTAGATGCCACCGCCGGCGCCCCTGTCGGGCTCCCCATGCCGGCGGCGGGCGCGGCCCGGGAAGTCCGGCAGTCCGGGGTCACGTACCTGCTGCGCGCCGTGAACGCGCCGGACGGGGACGTGGTGGTGGCGGGCAGCAGCCTGGTGCCGATCGAACGCGCACAGGCCAGCCTGGCTCTTGTGCTGCTGGTCGTGGGGCTGGGTGCGGGCCTGCTCTCGCTGCTGGGCGGCTGGTGGCTGGCCGGCCGCGCGCTCCGGCCGGTCGCGGCGCTCACCCTGGAGGCGGCGGCGATCGGGGCAGCCGATCTCGACCGGCGGCTCCCCGAGACCGCGACCAACGACGAACTGGGCCGACTCGCCCACACCCTCAACGGCATGCTCGATCGCCTCGAGCGCGGCCTCCGCCAGCAGCGCACGTTCGTGGCCGCGGCATCGCATGACCTGCGCAGTCCGCTGGCCGCGCTCCAGGCGGAGCTGGAGCTGGCCGACCGATCGGACGCGGACGCGACGGAGCTGCGCTCGGCAATCGTGGCCGCCCATGCCGATACGGTCCGGCTCGGCGACTT
This sequence comes from Chloroflexota bacterium, assembly GCA_021785175.1. Lineage (GTDB taxonomy): Bacteria > Chloroflexota > Limnocylindria > Limnocylindrales > CSP1-4 > JAJYNJ01. Next base: position 4,028 of record JAJYGH010000081.1, read on the forward strand.
CGCCACCGCGTTGCTGGAACTCTCGACGGCGGAGACCGACGGACGGGCGCTCGTGCGCCGCCCGGTGCGAGTCGGCGAGCTCGTGGAGTCGGTCGTGGCGCGCACGGCGGCCATCGCCAGGCAGCGCCGGGTGGCCGTCGTTCAGCGCGCGTGCGAGCGGGAGGTCGAGGTCGACCGGGTGCGGGTCGAGCAGGCGATCAGCAATCTGCTCACGAACGCCATCCTCTACAGCCCGCTCGGGTCGCAGGTGGACCTCCTGGCCGACGTCGACGACGCCGGTGCGGGCCTGTCGCCGGCCGGCCCTCGCGACGAGGCCGGCCGGGCACACGGCGGCGTGCTGGTCGTCGAGATCCTCGACCGCGGCCCGGGCCTTCCCGACGCCGTACGCGAGCACCTTTTCGAGCCGTTCCAGCGCGGCCCGAACGCCACCGGACCGGGCTTCGGGCTCGGCCTGGCGACGGCCGCCGCCGGGGTGCGTGCGCACCGCGGCACGATCGGCGCCGAGCCGCGGGACGGCGGCGGCACGCGGTTCTGGTTCCGCGTGCCGGCCGGCACTGCTCGCAAGAGCCCGGCCACGTGAGGTCCGAAGCTCCCATCGGCGACGTGCGTTGCCCCCTGCATTCCCACGGTGAGCTTCTGGCTGCTGGTGCTGGAGCTCGAGGCCCCGGCGTTCGGCATCCTCCTCACCGCACTCGCGGGAAGGCGTCCCATTCTTGTCACGGTCGCTGGCCCCACGGCCGTCTCGGTGTCGTACATGAGCAGCGCGGTCTCCTCGTCCCCGAACGCCGCGATGGAGCCGGAACCCCGTCACGACCTCGGCGAACGGCTCCATGAAGGCGCGGAACGCCGGGGCTCCCGTCACCGGCCCCGCCGGCGCCTGGCAGACGAGGCGGTTCTGGCGGCTCCTCAGTGCGTCGGCCATGGGAGTCGACTCCCCCTGACAGGGCGTGGATGCTGGCCGGACTTCTCTTGTCCCTTGACGCAGCCGGTAGGATGGGCATCTCGCCTCTCGAGGTGTTGGACGTCTAATGACGGCGCGCACGCCAGATCTGCGAGTGGTTGCGGATCGCCTCCCGCTCCATCGACGCGCCAAGGCGGAGATCCTGGACGGGGTCCGTCGCGGGGCTCTAACCGACCGACTTCCTCCGGAGGGGGTCCTCGCGGCGTCTCTCGGCGTCAGCCGGACGACTCTGCGAAACGCGCTGCTCGAGCTGGAGCGCGAAGGGCACGTGGTACGGCGCCACGGTGTCGGAAACTTCGTGGTCGACGACGCCACGACAGTCACGCAGCACCTTGAGCGCCTGCAGCCCATCCCGGCCTTCATCGGCGCTTCCGGATTCGCGCCCAGCGTGCACGACATCGTGATCCGGCACCGGGTCAGAAGCGAGGCCGCTGCTCGGGCGCTCGGGCGCCCGACCGGAAGCCGCTTCACGGCGGTCAGCCGCGTCTACTGGGCAGACAACCGTCCCGCGGCGCTGCTGATCGACTACGTGCCGGGATCCGCACGGCTCGACGAGCTGCTGGCCGGGTTCGACGGCGAGATGCTCCCCATCCTCGATGCCCTCACCGGCGCGCCCATCCAGCGCGTGCGGGCCACCATCTCGGCGTCCAAAGCTGGTCAGTCCGTCGGCCGCCAGCTGGAGATCGCGCCCTCGACGCCCGTCGTCGTGATGGGCCATTCAACCCTGGATGCTGCAGGGAGCGTGTGTGCCTATGCCGACAGCTACCTGATCCCCGGCCTCTTCACCTTCATGGTCATGCGCTTGCGGACGTAGGAGAGCAGTCAATGCGCTCGTTCTGGGATGTGTCCGGCAGTTTCACGCCGATGGCCATCGTCCTCATCCCGATCGCGGTGGCCATCAACGCGGGTCTCCACTTCATCACGGTCTTCCTCAACCTGCCGATCTACCTCGACACGATCGGTACCATCCTGGCCGCGATCCTGGCCGGCCCATGGGTGGCGGCTGTGGCGGGGATTCTGACCAACGTGGTCGTCGGTCTCGTGACCACCCCAACGTACATCCCCTATGCGATCACGAATGCCGCCATTGGCATCACCGCCGGCGTCCTCGTGTACTTCGGGTTCTACCGTCACTGGTGGACGGCCGCGATCGCCGGTCTCATCCTCCCGCTCGTGGGAACCGTGATCTCTGCTCCGATCACCGTCGTCGTGTTCGGTGGGGCGACCGGCGCAGGCTCCGACGTAGTCACCGCGTTCTTCCTCGCCAGCGGCAGCAAGCTCGTCGCGGCTGTTCTCAAGGCGACGTTCATCACCGCACTGGCGGACAAGATGATCAGCTCGATCATCGCGTACGCCGTCGCCCGGAACATCCCGGTCTCGTACGCCGCGAAGTTCCCCGGGATCACCAGGGATCACCAGGCCCCGGTCGCATAGCGTGACCGTGTCAGCAGCGTGACTGTGTCAGGCACGTCCGGCACCCTCTTCCAGGCCGGCGCATCGTTCGTTCACGCGGCGCATCCCACGACGAAGCTGCTCTACGCGGTCGTCACGATCGCGTGCAGTCTCGTGGTGACCCGCCTGCCGTTCCTGGCGGCGCTCGCGCTGTCGGTTTGCGTGGTGCTCTACCTTGCGGGTGTGTGGCGTGCATTCCTGCGCGCCACCGCCCGGTACCTCGTGCTCCTCACCTTCTTCCTCCTCGTGATCCAGGGGCTCTTTCGCGAGGGCCCCTCGGCCGTGCTGCTGCAGATTGGACCGGCCTCGCTGAAGACCGCGGGCGTGCTCTTCGCGGCGTCGATGGTGCTGCGGATCTTCACGATGGTGGGGGCCTTCCTCGTGGTCGTGCTCACGACGCACCCGGCTGATCTGGTGCAGGCGATCGAGCAGGCTGGCGCTTCGCCACGCGTGGGGTACCTCTTGCTGGCCACCCTTCAGCTGAGCCCCGAAATGGTCGAACGCGCGCGCCGCATCATCGATGCGCAGCGATCCCGCGGGTTGCGCACCGATGGTTCGCTCGTCATGCGCTTCCGCGGGCTCGTGCCGTTGGTGGGCCCCCTGTTCTACGGCTCGCTGATGAGCGTGGAGGCGAAGGCCATGGCCCTGACCGCGCGCGGCTTCTTCACGCAGCGCCGCAAGACCTGGGTGCGCACGCTCGCCCACCAGCCCTGGGAGCCCGCCGCACGAATCGCGCTTGGAGCGGTGTTCGTCGGGGTCGTCGTGTTGCGGGTGCTCGGATGGGCTTGACGCTCACGCACGTCTCCTTCACCTACCAGGGCACGGCCTCCAAGGCCATCGACGACGTCAGCCTCGACCTGCAGCCGGGGCGCTTCTACGGCGTCGTGGGCGCGACCGGGGCCGGAAAGTCCACGCTCTGCCACATCTTCTCGGGACTGATTCCCCACTTCCTCAAAGGCTCGCTCGACGGTGAGGTGGCGCTCGATGGTCAGCCCACGTCGGCGATCCCCATCGACGAGATCGCCACGCGCGTTGGCTACGTCTTCCAGAACCCCTTCGATCAGCTGAGCCACATCACCTACCGCGTCGATGACGAGGTGGCCTTCGGGCTCCAGAACTTCGGCCTTCCGCGCGACGAGATCGTGGCCCGGGTCACGCACGCGCTCGAAGTGCTGCGCCTCGCCGATCTGCGGGACCGCTATCCATTCCACCTCTCGGGTGGTCAGCTCCAGCGGCTCGCGGTCGCCTCGGTGCTGGCCATGAGTCCCGACATCGTGGTCATGGACGAGCCGACCTCACAGCTCGACCCGCAGGGCACGCGGGAGGTGTTCCAGGCGGTCGCCGACCTCCGGGCGTCGGGGGTCACGGTCGTGCTCGTCGAGCACAAGGTGGACTTGCTCGCCGCGCACGTGGACGAGCTCATCGCGCTGGGCGACGGTCGGGTGGTGTGCCAGGGCTCGCCACGAGCGGTGTTTGCGAGCCCCGTCTTCGGCGACCTCGGCGTCAACCGGCCTCAGATGGCCGAGCTCGCCCTCCAGCTCGGTTTCGCGGGCGAGGCAGAAGCGCTCCCACTCAGCCCGACCGAACTCATGAAGCACTACGGCTTCGAGGCGCTGCATGCCGATTGAGGTGCGGCAGGTCAGCTATGCCTACGCCTCGGGCGTCCGCGCGCTCGCCGATGTGAGCCTGCGCATCGGGGATGGCGAGCGCGTCGCGTTCGTCGGCCAGAACGGCTCCGGCAAGACGACCCTCGTCAAGCAGTTCAACGGCCTGTTGCGGCCGACCTCGGGCTCCGTGTGGCTCGGCGGTGCGGACATCGCCACACAGCGCATCTCCGACCTGGCCCGGCAGGTCGGCTTCGCGTTCCAGAACCCCGACGACCAGATCTTCCGAAACTCGGTGGAATCCGAGGTCGCGTTCGGTCCGTTCAACCTGGGCCTGCGCGGCGCGTCCCTGCAGGCTGCGGTCGACGAGGCGCTGGGCGCGCTGGAGCTGGCGCGCTGGCGTGATGAGCACCCGTACACGCTGAGCTACGCCGCGCGGAAACTCGTCTGCATCGCGGGGGTTGCGGCCATGCAGACGCCCGTCCTGGTTCTCGACGAGCCAACGACCGGACAGGATCGGCTCGGCGTCGAACGCATCGAGCACCTGCTCGCGGCACGCAGCGAACGGGGCACCACCGTACTCGTCGTCACCCACGACATGGCGTTCGTGGCGCGCAACTTCGATCGCGTGATCGTCATGAGCGCCGCCCAGATCCACGCCGACGGAGCACCGAGCGAAGTCTTCTGGCGCGATGAGGTGCTCTCCGGGGCCGGGCTCGAGCCGCCGCCCGTGGTACGCCTCAGTCAGCGACTCGGTGGCCCTCGGTTCTGGACCGTCAGCGGCGCGGCGAGCGCGCTGCAACCTCGCCTGCCTGACCGCACCAGCAAGTCAACCCTCAGTGAGGAGGCCGGAACATGACATCTCGGGCCAATCGGGTGGTGGTGGTGGGCCTCGACGGGGCGGTCCCGACGCTCATCAAGGAGTGGGCCGACGAAGGTCGCCTGCCGACGCTGCGCGGCTTGATGGCGCGTGGGACGAGCGCCCCCGCCCGGTCGATCCTGCCCGGGGTGACGCCGATCAATTGGGCCTCCATCGCGACCGGGGCGTACCCACACACGCACGGGATCGTCGACTTCGACGTGCATCTGCCGGGCGAGCCGCTCGACCTGGGGCATGACGCGTTCGACTCGACGTTGATCACCGCCGAGTTCCTGTGGGAAGCCGCCGCCGGCGCCGGCCGCAAGTGCCTGGTCATGAACTTCCCCGGCGGCTGGCCGCCGCGGGATGCGCGGGTCCACTGGGTGGGGGGGGTGGGCTCACCTTCCAGCCACGGTGACCTGCAGCTCTGCTCGAGCATGTACTACGTGCCGGCAGGGCCGGTGCCGCGCGATGCACGGCTGGTGAGCGACGGGACGCTCATCCTGGGCACACCCGGAGGCGCGCTCGGTCCCACCTTCGCCGTCAGCTGGCGAGACCACGACATCACGCTCCGCGCGTCCGATGGAACCTTGATCGACGTTCGCGAGGACGCCTGGACGCCATGGCATCATGCGGCGTTCGAGCGCCATGGATCGGTCAGCGGCCACTTCCGGTTGCGCGCGACCCGCTCCGCAGCGGGCGTCCTGGGGCTCTACTGCTCGCAGATCTACGCCGACGCGGGGTTCTCCGCCCCCACGTCGCTGGCCGACGAGATCGCTGCCGATGGGCTCGAATACGTCGACTACTGCGGCGCTCGCGGGTTCGACCGTGGGTGGGTCGACGCGCCGACGATGCTCGAGGAGGCGGAGCACAAGCTGAAGACCATGGCGGCGAGCGTGGCGGCCCTGCAGCGGCGCCACGACTACGACGTCGTTTTCGTGAAGACGCACCTGCTCGACCACCTGGAGCATGCCTTCTGGGGTGGCTTCGATCCCCTGTCGCCGTGGTACGGCTCGGACGACGCGCCCGTCTTCGAGGCCAACGTCCGCCGCGGGTACGAGCTCGCGGACGCCTTCCTCGCCGACCTCCAGGCGGCGCTCGGACCCGACTTCGGCATGGTGGTCGTGAGCGACCATGGACAGCTTCCCCATCTCAAGGCCATGTCGCCCAACAACGTCCTGGCCGCGGCCGGGCTGCTGAAGGGAACGGTGTCTGACGACGGGCCGGTGGTCGATTGGAGCCAGACCCGCGCGTGTGCAGCGACGTGCCTCGGGCACGTGTATGTCAACCTCGCCGGTCGCGACCCCGAGGGCATCGTGCGCCCGGAGGACTATGAGACCGTCCAGGCGCAGATCCAGGACGCCCTGCTCGCCGTTCGGGACCCCGAGACGGGCGAACGCGTGGTGGAGCTGGCGATCACCAACCGCGAGGCGGCCGCCCTCGGTCAGGGTGGCGAGAGGGCCGGAGACGTCATCTATGCCATGCGCCCCGGGTACAGCGGGGACACCAACTGGTTCCCGCTGACCGCCGACGGGGCGACGGTCGTGCGCGTCGGACCACAGCACCACATCGAGGCCGACTTCGGCGACCGCAAGTTCATCGCTGGCAAGTTCGGCAGCGTCCACGGATGCAGCCTCCCGACGGTGTCCCTGGGACGCGGGACCGAACTCGCCACGTTCATGCTCGCCGGACCCGGGATACGAGCCGGGTATGCGCGCGCCGAGCACCCCGAACTCGTTGACGTTGCACCGACGATAGCTGACTGGATCGGGATACCCGCCCCCCGCCAGGCACAGGGCCGGGTCCTGCGCGACGTGTTCGCGGACCGGCAGGATGTCCGGGGCGGAAGTGATCCCGGTGGGGAATGAGGTCGCCGGACGCGCCTGCCACCAGGACCCTCATGTCGCGTCACCCCCATCTGGTGATTGCCTTCTCACCACCCGGGACGAGATGGGGGGTCACGACGTGACAACGCAGAACGCACTCGACCGCCCTGAGCCGAACACCCTGGCTGATCGCTCAGCCTCCACGAGACGAGTTCGACGCCGTCACGTCCTCTCGCCCCGACCGTTCCCATCTGTGATTGCGTCGTCAACGACCCGCCGCGCAGAGCCGCGTGGCCGAGGAGCCACGGGTTCTCGTGCTCACGGGGCGCAGCGCCATGATGTCGGGGCCGTCCACGTCGATCCGCGCGCACTGCTCGTGGGCCGGAGGACGCTGCCAGGCTCGGCTGACCCGGGTCAGCAGCCGCAATCCCGGTGCCCGGCTCGGGCGGCGGCGGCACGGCGGCGCTGATGGGGAGCCGTCTCCCCCGGCCCTCGGCAGACGAGGTCGCCGCCCGCAGACCGCGAGGCGCGACCGCGAGGGTCCGTTGGGCGGCGGGCCGCTCAGGGAGCGCCGCGACTGTCGCACCGCCCGAACGGCCAACCGCCGGATCGCCGGTTCTACCAGGCGTCGCCGTCGGCAAGCGCGCGGTGCCGAGGCTCGGGTGCGCTCGTCAGGTACTCGAGCACGTCCTGGAGCCGGATGGTGGCGAGGGCGACGACCGAGTCGCCGCCACCGTAGTAGAGCGAGAGGACGTCCGTGGCCGGATCATGCACCCAGCCGGTCGGAAAGACGACCTTGTTCACGTCACCGCTGCGCTCGTACGGAGCCGCCGGTCCGAAGATCCACTCATCGGTCCGCCGCAGGACGACCTGCGGGTCCTGCAGGTCAAGAAGGGCAAGCCCCAGGCGGTAGATGGGCCCCCCGGCGGTGGCATGCACGCCGTGATAGCAGATCAGCCAGCCGTCCCTCGTCTCGAGGGGCGGCGGCCCGATGCCGATCTTGCCCGCATCCCACCACGCACCGTCGCGCGCTTCGAGCAGCAGGCCGTGGTCGCCCCAGTGGCGCAGGTCGGGCGAGAACGAGATCCACATGTGGGCGCCGCCGCGAAGGGGTGACGGTCGGTGGATGATCGCCCAGCGGCCATCGAAGCGGCGCGGGAAGAGCGCCGCGTCCTTGTCCTCGGGCGGCATGATCGGGCCGAACCGACGCACCTCCGAGAAGTCCCTGCTCAGCGCGAGCGACACGAGCGGTCCTCGCCGGCTGTAGGCGGTGTACGCGATCGCCCATTCCTCGCGCTCGGGAAGCCAGGTCAGCCGCGGATCCTCGCAGCCCCAGACCTCCTCGGGATAGCGGTCGGGTTCCGGAGCCAGCAGCGGGGAGGCATCGAATCGCCATCCCGAGACGCCGTCGGCGCTCCGGGCTACGTGGAGATGAGAGATGCCACGAAGGTCCTCGACACGGAGCAGAAGGACCGTGTCGTCTCCCACCCGACCGGCCCCTGCGTTGAAGACGGCGTTCGCGCGGTACGGCAGCGATGCGGCGGTGATGATGGGATTGTCGGGATGGCGTCGGAAGAGGTCGTCTCCGGCAGCGCGCGTCATCGGCGGCTCTCCACGAGGACGGACATCGAGAGCGGCCGTGCGTCAACCGGCGAGCCGGCCGCGGTCTCGCGGCGGATCCGGCGCACGTGCTCGAGGGTGATCAGCCACATGAGCGTTGACTCGGCCCCCTGGTTCAGGTTCACGCCGCAAGGTGTCAGGCCGTCGTGACAGGCACCACGTTCCACGACTGCCACGGCGAGCCCGAGATCGTTCCGGCCCAGGAACCACCCATAGGCCGCTTCGATCGCCGCGAGGTAGCGTTCGTCGCCGAACTCCCGGAATGCCGTCTCGCAGCCAAGCAACATCGCGGTCGCCTCGATCGGTTGCTGGTCGAAACGGCTTCGGGCGCCACCGCGGCGCCACCATCCGTTGCTGCCAACCGGCGAGAACGTCCCGTTCGGCGCCATGTGCACCCGCATCAGCCACTCGAGCACCCACCGACCCGTCTGCCGGAGACCGTCGTCATCGAGCCGGCGACCGGCAGTGAGCAGGGCATGCGGCAGGAGCGCGTTCTCGTAGGTCAGCACAGGTTCAGGCCACGGCCAGTCGGAGTGGACGTCAACCCCTGAGAAGGCATTCGAAAGGGTCATCGCCAGCCCCTCGAACGTCGCCACCGTGTCCGCGCGCAGGGTGGGATCGAGCAGGTGGGTGTCCAGCGCGACATCGCACCCGATCAGCGCGGAAGACGAGGCTCGCAATGCGCGCAGCCCTCCCGCGACGGGCAGGGCCGCCGCGAACAGGCGGCGCGCGTCGCCGGCGAACTGAGCGTCGCCGGCGGCACCGATCGCGGACGCAAGTGCCCAGACTGCGCGGCCCTGACTGTCTTCTGACCCGGTCTCCTCGTTCCATGATCCGTCACCGGCCCGGAAGTTCCGAAAGTGCCGCGTGTCGAGGTCGAACGCTTCGCGAAGGAATCCCAGCGAGCGTGACGCGCTCGCTGCGACTGCCGGCCAGCCAAGCTCGCGAGCGTGGAGCAGGTCGACGATGAGGGCGCGTGCGACGTCATCCGTGCAGTAGCCGAACTCGGTGTTCGGCGCGGCAGCGGAGGCATGCTGCCAGATGCCAAGTGGCCCTGTGAGCGCCTCGAGGTGACAGCGGTTGATGGCGCAGACGGGCAGCTCAGCCACTGAGGGCCGCGAGCTCTTCGAGCGGGCGCGCAGGCCGCACCGCAGGGCGTGCGGTGCGAGCGAGGATGCGGCGGTACTCGGCTCCGACCTCGGGCCATGTCATCCCACGGCTGTACTCGTAGGCACGCCGGCCGAGCGACGAGCGTAACGCCGGGTCGCGGAGCAGATCGATGAATGCGTCCGCGAGGGCGGCAGGGGAGCCCGCGGCCACTACCCTCCCACGGCCGTCCGCGAGTCGCTCACGGGCATATGCATACGGCGTCGAGACGACCGCCTTGCCTGCACCCATCGCGTAGGACAGGGTCCCCGACACGATCTGATCGAGATTGGGATACGGGGTGACGAAGAGGTCGGCGGCCTGGAGCCACGTTCCAAGCTCGACGCGGTCCACGAATCGGTCCACGAAACGTACGTAGTCGGCCACACCGAGCCGCGAAGCAGTCCTCTTGAGGTGTTCCCGGTACGCCTCGCCCTCGCGCAGCCGAAGATCCGGATGGGTGGCGCCGAGGATCACGTACAGCGCGGACGGCACCTCGCGCACGACCGCAGGCATCGCGGCGACCGCGGATTCATATCCCTTGCCGGGACCGAGCAGGCCGAAGCTGAGGATGACGAGGCGACCGTCGAGACCGAGGCGCGGTTTCACCGTGGCGGGATCGACGAGCGGGAGGTGGGGGACGCCGTGGGGCACGATCTCGAGCCTCGTCGGATCGACGCCGTAGGAGCCGGCAAGCAGCGACCCGGCAGCGCGGGACATCACGACCGTCGTCGCCGACATGGCCACGAGCCGCACGAGGATCCGGCGTTGTGACGCAGTCGGATCGCGCAGCACCGTGTGAAGCGTCGTCACGACGGGTATCCGCAACGCGCGAACGAAATCGAGGACGTATTCGCCGTCGTCGCCGCCCCAGATGCCATATTCGTGCTGGATCGAGACGACGTCGACTCCCGAGGTGTTCAGGCTTTCGGCAACCGCGAGGTAATCGGCGAGCACATCGCGGCGGACCAGGTGGCGGACCTCCGCCGGGTACGGTCCCTGCGCGCCCACGGGGTGCAGGGCCACGACCTGGCAGCTACCCACTGACGTCGCGAGATCGGACGTGAAGGTGGCGATGCCGCATTGGTGCGGCGTGTAGGTGGCAACGAACGCGGTTCTCAGAATCGCGTGCCTCCTCTCCTGGTGCGTGGCCGGCCATGCTCACCTGGCGCCGCGCGCGATCGCACGCGGGCGGCGCCAGGTGGTGGCTGGGGCTGGTGGTGGCTGGCGCCGGCGGCACCGAGGCCGCCGGGCCAGGACCACGACGTAGGAGAGCTACGCGGCTGTCACCTGGACCGCCCGCGGGCCTTTGGGGCTGGCCTCGATCTCGAAGGTGACGCGTTCGCCGCCGGCCAGGCGGTCGAAGTCGAGCGGAGCCTGCAGTCCGCCGCGATGGAAGAAGTACTCCTTGCCGTCTTCCGCAGCGATGAATCCGAAGCCGCGCTCAGAGACGAGCTTCTTGACGGTGCCTGTGGTCATGTCAGACCTTTCCTCTTCCCGAACCAAACAGCAGACGCACGGTCCGTTCGAGAAGGGGGTGACCACGCGAGGCGTCGTCGCCAGTTGCGACAACGACACCACCGTACTCGCACCGCCGCGATTCCGCAACCTTGTGTGGCTGCTCGGTGCCGGGTCCTGCCGCCGGCAGGTGGCGCCACTCGAACCAGGAGCTCCACGGCGGGCCGCTCACGTGCCGGCCTCAGGGCCACGTACGACACCCAGACTTGACCGCCCAGGCCGCCCCGAGTGGCGCCTGACGTGATGAGGCGGACGCCATGTCAGGAGCCGGGAGCAGGGAGGTCGACGTCAGGGCCGGTCTCCGATGACGCGGTCTCTGCGAGCCTGTCAGCGAGGCGCGGATCGAGGAGCGCCGCCAGCAACTCGCCGGCTTCCGGGCGATGGTGCGACCACTCGTGGAACTGGGCGGCCCGATCGCCCACGCACCACGCCCCATGCATCGCCATCGCCAGCGACGTCTCGGTGACCTGCGCGTCCTCGAGCGCCGCGTACAGCTCCTGCGCGCGATGATAGGAAGCGCGTCGGGCGTCTGTGGAGTGGGGCCCTCCGCCTGCGCTCACAAGGGCGGCCGCCAGACGGGCAACGTCGAGGTCGTTTCGATCCACGCCGCTCCTAGCGTGCCATGCCGAGCGCGCGGCGCGTGCCGAAGATGACCAGGACGACAGGTCCGCTCAGCCCCACCCGGGGCACCACCCGCACCTCGAGCTTGTGTCTGCGGGCGACATCCCCGAACGCAACTGCGAGGGCGGGCCGAGGACTCGTCCGCTGTGCTACCTCGCGCACGTCGGCCTCGAGCTCTGCCGTCCCCACCGAGTTGAGGAACATCACCCTGATGGCGCCGCTCGGGCCGACCAGCGTGAGACGCTCACCGACCGGTGCGCACATGGTCGACGCGACGTCGGCAGGCAGCGGCAGCGGCACGGGAGGTGAACCACGGGGAAGCATCAGACACCTCGGGCAGCCGGCCGAACGGGGGCTTCGGCCGACCAGGGCCGCGCGGCCATGCACCCAGTATGCGCCGCTGTGCATCGACCGGCGGCGGACGGTGCCTCATGATCGCCGGCTGCGAGGCGGGCGACGCGGTGCCGCGGGGCGCAGCGGATGTCTCGCGGCGGATGTCTCCTGACAGCGC
>JAJYGH010000081.1:16162-112316 GCA_021785175.1 Chloroflexota bacterium
GCCCGGGCACCACGCACGTGCCCGGGAACCACGGGGACGGTCCTCGGGAACGCCGCCGTCTGACGTACGACGCGCTCGTCGGGGCCGGTCGACGCGGCCTCTCCCGGTGGTGCTCATCGGGCGCTCGTTTTCGAGGGTGTACCGTGGGAACCACAAGCTCGTGTTGACGCGTTGCTGACGCACGGTGGCGGACGACATGTCCTTGCGGTCTCGGGCGACACCCGGGACGGGAGAAGCACATGCCGCGCCGCGTCCGCCGTTCGCAGCAAGGTTCGAGTCGCCAGAGCCGCGGCCCACGTCGTGCGTCCGGTGACGCCGATGGCCGGTGACGCCGATGGCCGGTGACGCCGATGTCCAGCCTGTCGCGGAGCGCTCCGTCGCTCAACTGCACGGTGCCATGACCGAGCGCGCCGTCCTGCCCGGGGTCCACCGTGAGCACCTCGAGGCGCTCGTGGGTGAGCTGGGGATTCCGGGGTCCGCCGATGCCGCCACGCCGGATCATGCTGCCGGCCGGTGCGCGGACGACATGGCTCGCGGCCTCATGGTCGACCTCCTTCATGCCCGGATCGTCGGATGGGAAGGCGTCGCCGCCTCCGCCGCGCGCTCGGTGAGGTTCCTCGGCACGGCCATTCGCGCCGGGACCGGCAGAGCGCGGAGCCTTCGCGAACCCGACGGCACGTGGGTGGACGAGGACGGCTGCGAGGCCACGCACGGCCGCGTGCTGCTGGCGCTGGGGGAGGCGATCCGGCGCGTCCCCGATCCGGACCTCCGTCACGAGGCCGCGGTGTCGTTCGCGGAGGCGCTGCCCGCCGCGCTCGAAATGACGGGGATGCAGGCCCGCTCGCTCGTGGTGCTCGCGTGCGACGCGGCGGGCCGCGACGGCGGGTTCGGCAGCCCGCTGGCCGTGACATATCGACGGCTGGCGGCGAGCCTCCGCCGCGCGTTCGAGGCGCGGGGGTACGTGCGGGAGTGGCCCTGGCCCGAGGACTCTCTCGGCCAGGAGAACGGGCTCCCGGCCCATGCGCTCATCGTGGCCGGCTCGCGCCTGGGCGACGCGGATGCCGTGGACACCGGGCTGCGTGCGCTCGACTGGCTCGTCGCTGTCCAGACCGTCAGAGACGGCAGGCTCTCACCGGTCGGGTGTGACGGCTGGTGGCCACGCGACGGCGCCCGCGCACGCTTCGATCAGCGGCCCTGCGACGTCGCCTCGCTGCTGTTGGCGGCAGATGCCGCGTACCGGAGAACGGCGCGCGAGACGTATCGCGGCGTCGTGGAGCACGCGTATGCATGGTTCCTGGGCGCCAACGACGTCGGCGTCGCGGTTGCGGATCCGGAACGGGGCGCGTGCCACGACCGTCTGACTCCGGATGGCGTGACGCCGACCGAGGGCGCGGCGGCGACGCTGACGTGGCTCACGGCCCTGGAGCACGTGCGCGCGCTGCGGCAGCTGTCGGAGACGGGGGCACCGGCAGTCGGGCCGGACGGACTCGCGGGCCGGCGGCTCGCGGTCCGGCAGCCGGAACGTCGGGGTCGAGCGACGCGCCGGTAACGAAGCCGCCTGGGCGGCGACTCCTTCGGCCGACGCCGGCCGCATTGACCGGAGACGAAGCGATCCGCGGACGCATCTCGACTGAACGGCGTACCGTGGAGACGTCGGCGATGCGTGTGGCACACAGCTTCGCGCTCCGATCAACCCGGGCCCCCCGGAACGTCGGGCGCCGGGAGGGAGAGCGCCATATGTCGAAGTACTCACTGCACGCGCGCGAGCGGCGAGCGGCACAGACGGATCGAATGCGCGAGATCGAGAGCGCCTGGATGCGGAGCCTTCCGGCGGAGACGGCGCAGGCCTTCACGCGCTCGGTGGAGGCCGCCAGGGCCCGCGCACCCGAAGGCCGGCACCCGGACATGGCGCCCGGGACTCTGCCCCGGCCGCCCCGGCCCGGACACGAGCCGCGGCCGCCCAAGGACCAGAACCAGCGACCCAGGCGGTGGGGCTAGACATGCGCAAGCGAAAGCGCTCCTACCCTCCCGCTCGAACGGCAACGAACCAGCGCACCGGTGACCGCGACGCGCCCGTACAGCGGCCCACGCTGGTCTCCATCGATCTGACGGCGCGGGGCGGTGGTGGCAAGTTTGCCGTCGGCGATCGGGTCCGCATCAACGGCATGGGCCTCTACGCCGGCCAGGTGGCGGTCGTCGAGGCGCTCGCCGGAACGGCGATCCCATCGGCCCTTGTCCGCACCGCTGCCGGCTCGACCCGCCGCGTGCGAATGATCGACCTCACGCCCGTCGGCGCCGAAGAAGGCACGGATCACGGTGGAGGGACTGCGGGAGGAAGGGGAGGTGCCTGACGACGCGACTCCGACGGGCGCCACGACGGCCGCATCGTCGCGATCCGGACGCAAACCTGCGCTCGACGACACTGCCAGCGTGACGGGGCGCAGCGAGCCGGTGACGAGTTCGCCCATGGGAAGCCGACCGGGCGTCCATCGGCGTTACCGTCGCCGAGAGCTCGTGGGCCCGGACGGCGCACGGCTCGTGCTGAGCACGGACGGGACGCTCACTCGCTTCGGCCCGACCGGGACGCCGGAAGGCGCCTGGGCTCCCGGCGACCCCGAATGGCCCGGGCTCGTGCTCCGGTTCGGCGTGCGGGTCGAGCCCCCCACGGTCTCGCCGACGGGCCGTCTCGGCCTCGACGCGCGTCGTCCGGGAGGCTGAAGCGAGTGGGCGTCTGGTCGCCGAGCGGCTGGAGCGTCCCCGAGCGGATGCGGCCGGGCCGTCGACGTGCGAATCCGCGCTGATTTGCTCGCCACCCCGCCCGCGACGTGATATGGTCCGCAGTGGCGTCGACCAAGGCGCCAATGTCACGCGGCCGCTTCGATCACTCCCTCTCCTCGGTTCTCGGCGAGAAGGTCCGCTGAGGCCGCTGCGAGAAGGAGTGTTCTTCGTTGTACGCACAATCGGACAAGACCCTGACGTGTGCCGACTGCAGCCAGGAGTTCGTGTTCAGCGCGTCGGAGCAGCAGTTCTACGCGGACCGTCAGTTCAGCGAGCCGCGCCGCTGCCCGTCCTGTCGCGCGAGCCGCAAGGCGTCGCGTGGCGACAGCTCGCGGGGTGGCGGTTACGCCAGCAGCGGATACTCCGGCGGCGGGCACTCGAGCGGCTACGACCGCGCGCCGCGCGAGATGTTCACCGCCACGTGCTCGAGTTGCGGGCGCGAGGCGCAGGTCCCGTTCCGGCCGACCGGCGACAAGCCGGTCTACTGCAGCGACTGCTTCCAGTCGCACCGCCGCTCGTACTGATCGCCGCAGGGGCTCCTCGGCGTCATTGCCGAGGGCTCTCCCCGTTCCGAGGGTGAGGTGGGTTCAGCGGAGCTGAGCCCCCTCTCCCCCGCCCGAACCGACCGCCGCCGCGGTGATCGAGCGCGACAGCGTGGTGCGCGTCGCCGCGCGGAGGGCCCCGATGAGCCGGCCGCGGGCCGGGACACTCGTGCCGGCCCCGCGCCGGATCAGTACTCGCCCTTGATCACGAAGAACGAGCCGCGGATGGTTCCCGCCAGCTTCGACTTCTGGCGTGCGAACCTGAACGAGGCGAGCTCGGGCGGAACATCCATGCCGTCGGAGAGCTTGAACCCCACGGCCCGCTTGCCGGCATCATCGATCGCGTACATGACGTTGACCGACAGCCCGTTCTCGTAGAAGACGTACGTCATTCGGATGTTCGCGACCTGGAAGGTCGTCGCCTCCAGCGGACGGGCGGCGATGACGATGCCCCGCTCCTCCCGGAGGATGCGCTGGACCCAGTCGACGGCCTCACGGGCTTCGCTTGCCGGCAGGACCGTGAAGGCGTGGTCGTACTTGTTCCTGTAGTAGCGCGCCTCGTTGGCCCGCAGCCCGGCGAGTGCGGGCGCGACCGGCGACGACTCCAGCCCGATGGTCGAGACGTTGGCGAAATCGACGACGTAGGTCACGACGCGCTCCAATGGTCTGGGGAATGACCCGATGCGCCCGGCGCCGCTGCCATCCGATCGGTTCGAGCATCAAGCCCGGGCCGCGGTGCTCGGCGTGCGCTTGCGGGTGAGTGACGTGCCTGTTCCTCGCCAGGTGCGGTGACTCGCGAAGCCGACCGAGTCGGGGCCCGGAGCACCCGAGCCCCAGTATGGGGCCGCGTGAAACGCTTGGCACTGCCACCATGCCGGGAGTGCCCGCAGCTCTGCCCGAAGGGCACCGATCCGCCAAGGCCGCCCGATTGATGAAGCGGGTGCTCGCGTTCGACCTGCTGCGCCTCCGCCGGCACGGGGAACCCGCGCTCGCCGCGATCGCGCCGCGGGGCAGCGCCGCGACGGGGTTCCGGCCGCGCGCGAGCCGACGGTCCGCGCAGGCGGAGAATGACGCCGTATCCCACGACGGGGGCTGAGAGGAGGACAGGACAGGTGGTGGAAACAGCAACGGTGGGCGCCGACCTGTTCCCGCTCGGACCCGATGAGACTCGCTACCGGCGAATCTTCAGCGAGGGCGTCTCGGTGGCCGCGTTCGACGGCCACGAGATCGTGAAGGTCGAGCCGTGGGTCCTCACGGATCTCGCGCGCGAAGCGCTCCGCGAGTGCTCGTTCTTCCTGCGCCCGCGCCACAACGAGCAGATCGCCGCGATCCTCGACGACCCGGACGCCTCGGACAACGACCGGACCGTCGCCCTCGCGCTCCTTCGTAACGCCGAGATCGCCGCGCACGGCGTGCTGCCGCTGTGCCAGGACACCGGCACGGCCACGATCTTCGCCAAGAAGGGGCAGCAGGTCTGGACCGGCGTCGACGATGCTGCGTATCTCTCGGAGGGCGTGCGTGAGACGTACCGGACGGAGAACCTGCGGTACTCGCAGACCGCCGCACTCACGCTGTACGACGAGGCGAACACGGGCAGCAACCTCCCGGCGCAGATCGACATCGCCGCCATTGCCGGCACGCACTACGAGTTCCTGTTCACGGCCAAGGGCGGCGGCTCCGCGAACAAGACGGCGCTCTGGCAGGAGACGCGCGCGCGGCTCAATCCCGGCGCGCTCGAGCCATTCCTCGTCGACAGGATGCGGCAGCTCGGAACAGCCGCCTGCCCGCCGTACCACGTGGCGATCGTCATCGGCGGCACGTCCGCCGAGGCCTGCCTGAAAGCCGTCAAGCTCGCCTCGACCGGCTACTACGATTCGCTCCCCGCGTCCGGCGGCGCCGGCGGGACGGCGTTCCGGGCCGTCGACCTCGAGCGCACGCTGCTCGAGGCCGCGAACAACCTCGGGTTCGGGGCGCAGTTCGGCGGGAGGCACTTCGCGCTCGACGTCCGCGTGATCCGGCTGCCGCGCCACGGCGCGTCGTGCCCGATCGGGATGGGAGTCTCGTGCGTGGCGGACCGGAACGTCCGTGCCCGGATCGACCGCGACGGCGTCTGGCTCGAGGAGCTCGACCACGACCCGGGGCGCCTGATCCGCCCGGCGTATCGCGACGGGGCTCCCTCGCAGGCCGTCCGGATCGACCTGAACCGCCCAATCCCCGAGGTGCTGGCCGAGCTGACGAAATACCCGGTCGCCACGCCGCTCCGCCTGACCGGCACGCTCATCGTGGCTCGCGACATCGCCCATGCGCGTTTCAAGGAGCTGATCGACGCCGGCAAGGGCGTGCCCGAGTACCTGAGGCAGCACCCGGTCTACTACGCGGGCCCGGCGAAGACCCCGGCCGGAAGGCCGTCGGGCTCCTTCGGACCGACGACGGCCGGTCGCATGGATTCCTACGTCGACCTGCTCCAGTCGCACGGCGCGTCGATGATCATGATCGCGAAGGGGAACCGGAGCCGGCAGGTAACCGAGGCGTGCCAGAGGCACGGCGGGTTCTATCTCGGGTCGATCGGCGGCCCCGCGGCGCTCATCGCCGAGCAGATCCGCCGCGTCGAGTGCATCGACTTCCCGGAGCTCGGGATGGAGGCGGTCTGGGAGATCGACGTCGAGGACTTCCCGGCGTTCATCCTCACCGATGACAAAGGCAACGACTTCTTCGCACACCTTCTGGGATAGGGACTGCGTGGCTGGCGGGGCAGGCTGTTCGATGCGCGCGACGGGACGCCGGCGACGGGCCCGGGCGTTCGCATCCCGCGTCCGGCGTTCGCATCCAGTGCCGCCCCGGCACCTCGCGCCCCGCCGATCGGCCGAGCCGCGTGGCTACAATCGGGCTTGCGTTCCCCTCCCTCGTGCCGACGCGAGCGAACGTGGCTCGCCGGCGGACGGGACTCGACCAGGGACTGGCTCCAAAGGGTGATGAGTGACGTGATCACGGGCTACTACCGTCCCCTTACGCTCGACGAAGCGCTCGAGCTCGCGGCTCGCGCCGATGCCGTGGTGCTCGGCGGCGGCACGGTCGTCAACGCGCATCCCGGCCGGCCACGCGTGGTGGCGGTCGATCTGCAGGCGCTCGACCTCGATGGGATCGCGGCCGAAGCGGGCCGGCTGCGGCTCGGAGCGACCACGCGGCTCCAGGACGTCGCCGACTCGGGCCTCGTCCCCGACGTCCTCCGCGAGCTTGCGCGCGCAGAGGCGCCGAACACCATCCGCAACGCCGCGACGGTGGGGGGCACCATCGGGGCCGCGGATCCGGGGAGCCCGCTGCTCACCGGCCTGCTGGCCTGCGCCGCCACCGTCGCCGTCGCGCGGGCCGGCGCCCGGGCGGAACATCCGCTCGAGGCGATCCTCGACGACCGCCGCCTCCTCGACGGGTCGATCATCACCGCCGTGACGGTTCCTGTCGGAGGACGCGCCGTCGCACAGGGAACCGCTCGTACCCCGGCCGACTCCCCGATCGTCATGGCCGTCGCCTGCCGGGACGCCGATGGGGCCGTCCGGGTTGCCGTCTCCGGTGTCGCGTCGCGGCCCGTGCTCGTCGATCCACAACGGCTCGCGGAGCTCGACCCTCCGGCCGACTTCCGGGGCTCCGCTTCCTACAGGTCCCATCTCGCGGGCGTGCTCGTCGCACGAGCCCTGGCCGGCGTCGGAGGGAGCGAACGGGCATGACGCTCACCCTCACCATCAACGGAACATCCCGAACGATCACCTGCGAGCCGCACGAATCCCTGCGCACGGTGCTGCGGCGCGCCGGCTGCTACAGCGTGCGGTACGGGTCCGACACCGGCGAGACCGGCGCGGCGGCGGTGCTCGTCGACGGCCGGCTCGTGTCGGCGGACGTCATGCTGGCGGTCCAGGCCGAAGGGCACCGGATCGAGACGATCGAGGGCCTGTCGGTCCCCGGCACGCTGCATCCGATCCAGCAGGCGTTCATCGACACGGGCGCGATCCAGTCGGGCTACTCGACGCCCGCCATGGTCCTCGCGGCGAAGGCCCTCCTCGACCGGAACCCGAACCCGACGGAGGCCGAGGTCAGGGACGCGCTGTCGGGGGTTCTCGATCGCGAGACGGGGTATCTGCGGCCGGTGCACGCCGTGCTGCGGGCCGCGGCGATCCTGCGCGGCGAGGAACCGGCGAGCGTCGACGTCGTGCATCTCGATCGGCTCGAGGGATCCGGGACGGCCCACCACGACCGCGACGGCCTCGCCCCGCTCGCACCGCGGGTGGTGCCCAACTCGGACGTGCCGGCGACGCGCGTGGTCGGCCATGCCGAGACGAAGACCGACGCGGTCAAGCTCGCGAAGGGCAATCCGGCGTTCACCGACGACCGCGACCTGTCCGGCACCCTGATCGCGAAGGTCCTGCACAGCCCGCACGCACACGCCCGGATCGTGTCGATCGACGACTCGGCGGCGCGGGCGCTTCCCGGCGTCCATGCCGTCATCCATCATGGGAACGTGCCGCGCGTGCGGTACGCGTCGGGCGGCCAGAGCTACCCGAACCCGCTGCCGCACGACCAGGTCAGCTTCGACGACAAGGTGCGGTTCGTGGGGGACCGCGTGGCGGCCGTGGCGGCGGACACGGAGGAGACCGCGCAGGCGGCTCTCGACCTGATCCGGGTGACGTACGAGCCGCTGCCCGCCGTGTTCGACGAGAACGAGGCGATCCGGGACGGCGCGCCGGTGATCCACGACGAGCCGGACATGGAGGGCGCGCACGACGCGGCCCACAACATCGTCCACCACATCGAGGCCCGGACCGCCGACGTCGAACGGGGTTTCGCGATCGCGGATCGCGTGATCGAGCGGACCTACCGGGTGCACCAGGTCCAGCAGACGCCGCTCGAGCCCCACATCGCGATCGCGAGGTGGGACAGCGACGAGCGGCTGGAGATCACGTCCTCGACCCAGGTGCCGTTCCACGTCCGGCGCATGCTCGCGCCGCTCCTCGGCCTCCCCGTGAAGCGGATCCGCATCATCAAGCCGCGGATCGGTGGCGGGTTCGGGGCGAAGCAGGAGATGCTCATCGAGGACATCGTCGGACACCTCACGATGGCGACGGGCCGCCCCGTGCGGCTCGAACTCACGCGCGAGGAGGAGTTCGTGTCCTCCCGGAGCAGGCATCCGCAGACGGTCACCTTCAAGACCGGCGTCGACGCGAACGGCAAGCTCACCGCGCAGGAGATGCGCGTCGTTGCGAACACGGGCGCCTACGGGACGCACGGGCTGACGGTCCAGATGGTGACCGGCATGCGCGGCCTGAGCTCGTACAACTGCCCGGCCAAGCACTTCGAGTGTGACGTGGCCTACACGAACATCCCCGTGCCCGGCGCATTCCGCGGGTACGGCGCTCCACAGGCGCTGTTCGTGCTCGAGGCGCACATGGACGACGTCGCAGCGGAGATCGGCATGGACCCGATCGAGTTCAGGCGCCTGAACTGGACCGGCGTCGGCGATCCCCTCGACATCGCGCCGCAGCTCGGCGAGGGAGATCCCGAGGCGGGCGGGATGCCCATCATCGCCTCGAGCGGGCTCGAGGAGGCGGTGCTCCAGGGCGAGCGATCGATCCGCTGGGACCGGCGCGCCGACCCGGGCTGGAGGCAACCGGCGAACCGGCCGCACATCCGGCGCGGCCTCGGCTTCGCGATGGCGATGCACGGGACCGCCATCCCGGGCCTCGACATGGGCGGCGCCAGCCTCAAGATCAACGACGACGGGTCGTTCAACCTCCTCGTCGGGGCCACCGATCTCGGGACGGGATCCGACACCGTGCTGGCGCAGATCGCGGCCGAGGTCGTCGGCGTGGGCGTGCACGACATCCTCGTGTACTCGTCGGACACCGACCTGACGCCCTTCGACACCGGCGCCTACGCGTCCAGCACGACCTACATCTCCGGCACCGCCGTCAAGCGCGCGGCGGAACAGGTTCGCGCGCAGATCGTCGACCGGGCCGCTCTCCTGCTGGGCGTGCCGGCCGAGTCGATCGATCTGCACGACCGGGCGGCCTGGGGACCCGACGGTCGGTGCGTGACGCTCGCCGAGATCGCGCTCTCCACGCTGCACCGGCAGGACCAGCACCAGATCATGGGCACCGCGTCGCACGTGTCGCCGGAATCGCCGCCACCGTACGGCGCGCAGTTCGCCGAGGTGGAGGTCGACGTCGAGACGGGGCAGGTGACGGTGACGCGGCTGGTGATGGCGGTCGACTGCGGCGTTCCGATCAACCCCGTCACGGCCTCGGGGCAGGTCGAGGGCGGCATGACGCAGGCGCTCGGCTACGCACACTGCGAGGAGATGGTCTACGACGAGACCGGCCGGATGGTGAACCCGGCGTTCGGCCCGTACAAGATCTACCGGGCCGACGAGATGCCGGAACTCGAGGCCATCCTCGTCCAGACGATGGAGGACAGCGGGCCGTTCGGCGCCAAGGCGATCGCGGAGATCCCGATGGACGGGGTCGCCCCGGCCGTCCGCAACGCGATCGCCGATGCGACGGGCGTGCGAATCAACCGTATCCCGCTGACGCCGGAGCGCGTCTGGCGAGCCCTCCAGGTCCCGTGACCGACCTCGGCCCGGACCGCGTGCTCGCCGAGCTCGCACAGGCGGTCGCCGGCGGGCGCGCCGCCGTCCTCGCCACGATCGTCGCCACCTCAGGCTCCGTGCCCCGGCACGTGGGCACGAAGATGATCGTGCACGCGGACGGCTCGATGGTCGGGACCATCGGTGGCGGGATGGTCGAAGACGCCATTCGTCGCGACGCGCTCGAGGCGCTGCGCCGCGACGAGCCCGGCCTGCACCGCTATGCGCTGCAGGACACGGAACGGGGCGATTTCGGGGTATGCGGCGGGACGATGACCGTGTTCCTCGAGCCTCACGCGTCGCCCCGGACCGTGTTCGTGATCGGAGCGGGGCACGTGGGGAAGGCCGTGGTCGATCTCGCGCACTGGCTGGGATACCGCACCGTGGTCGTCGACGAGCGAGCGGAGATGCTCGACGAGGACGCGCTCCCCCGAGCCGACGTCCGGTTCGCCGGCACGGTCGCCGACGCGATCGCGGCGCACCCGATCACCGAGCGGACCTCGGTGATCGTCGTGACGCGAAGCCAGACCCTCGACGCGCAGATCGTGCCGCTGCTGCTCGAGACCGAGGCCGGGTACATCGGCGTCATGGGAAGCAGGCGCCGTTGGGAGATCACGAAGCGCGCCGTCGAAGCGTCCGGTGTGGCGGAGGGGTCCCTCGCCCGGGTCCACCATCCGATCGGGCTCGAGATCGGCGCGGAGACGGTCGAGGAGATCGCCGTCTCCATCATGGCCCAGGTCGTCGCGTCCAGCCGCACGGGCTCGTGACCGACATCGCGCGATGCCTCGTCGTCGTGCGGGGCGGCGGGGACGTCGGGTCGGGCGTGATCTGGCGGCTGCGCCGCGTGGGGTTCCCGGTCGTCGTGCTCGAGCTCGCGCGACCGCTCACGATCCGGCGCACCGTCGCGTTCTCGTCGGCCGTCCTCGACGGGCGCGTGGAGATCGACGGCATCGAGGGAAGCCTCGTCGACTCGCCGGCGGAGGCCATTGCGGCGACCCGTCGGGGCGTCGTGCCCGTGCTGGTTGCCGACGTGGTTCCCCCGTTCCCGATGCCGGTCGCGGTCATCGTCGACGCGCGGATCGCCAAGCGGGCACTCGATACTCGGGTCGGCCAGGCCCCCTTCGTGGTCGGGCTCGGGCCCGGGTTCGTCGCCGGCGTGCACTGCGACGCCGTGGTCGAGACGATGCGGGGGCACCGCCTCGGGACCGTGATCCGCGAGGGGGCGGCCGCTCCGAACACCGGGGTGCCGGGCGAGCTCGGGGGGGCCGCGGCCGAGCGCGTGATCCATGCCGAAGCCGCAGGGTGCCTGACGTGGGACGTCGGGTTCGGCGAGCTGATCGAGGCCGGGCAGCGGCTCGGACGAATCGGCCAGGTGCCGGTCACTGCGAAGATCGGGGGCACGGTCCGTGGGCTGATCGCGCCGGGCGAGGTGCAGGCAGGGCTGAAGATCGCCGACGTCGATCCTCGCCGCGACCCCGGCATGATCACGCACGTCTCCGACAAGGCACTCGCCGTCGGCGGCGGTGTGCTCGAAGCCATCCTGGCGTGGATGCACGACACGGGTCGCTGACGTCTCTGCCGCAGCGGCTCGGGCTCGCCGCGCGCGAGCTCGTGGCGATCGTCGGCGCGGGAGGCAAGTCGACGCTGCTCTTCGACCTCGGCCGCGACCTGGCCGCGGCCGGCACGCGCGTGATCCTCACGACGACCACCCGCGTCGGCGCGAACCAGCCCGCCGAGCCGATCTGCTGGTCGGCCGACCCCGCGGCCGTCGAGGCCGCGCTCGACCGGGGGAATCCCGTGTTCGTCGCCGGCGGCCGGGTGCCGGGCAAGATCGTCGGCCCGTCGGCGGCGGAGGTCGATCTCCTCTTCGAACGAACGCGAGCCGATCACGTCGTGGTCGAGGCGGACGGTGCGGCCGGGAGGGCGATCAAGGCCCCCGCCGACCACGAGCCCGTCATCCCGTGCGCCTCGACCACGGTCGTCGTGGTCGCCTCCATCGCCGCGGCCGGCCAGGCGATCTCGGCGGTCGCGCACCGCCCTGAACGCGTGGCGGCCCTGATCGGCTCGCGGCCGGACGACCGCCTCTCGCTCGAGGCGATGGCCGCGGTGCTGCTGCACCCATCCGGCGGCCTGAAGGGCATCCCCGAAGGCGCTCGGGTCGTGATGATGCTGACCGGGGTGACCCCGGCGACGGAGGAACCGGCCATCTCTCTGACCGCGATCCTGCTGGCTCACCCCAGGGTCGAACGCGCGATCACGCGGACCCTTCATCGCGGCTGACGACCCGGCCAGTCGTCGGAGCGGAGTTGTCAACAGCGGCGCCGGCCTGTCGGTCGCCACGGCCATTGCCATCGCCTCGGTCCTGTCGGTCGCACCGCCACACCCGTGACCTGCGAGCCAGCGGCAGCATCCGCTGCGGCCTCCCCGGCCGCCCTGGCGGCCTCAGACCACCCCGGCCGGCCCATCGGTGGTGACGTCGCACGGCGGTGACGGTTCACCCGTGCCCGGGCCGGCTCGGTGACCCTGTCGGCTCACCCGCCCTCGCCGGCCCGCTTCGCGTAGCGGACGGACGACAGGCGGTCCGCGTAACCGCGGAGCACCTCGTTGACCTCTTCAAGCGTGAACCCGAGCTCGCTCGCGATCTCGTGGATCTCACGGTCCTGCGTCGCGCTGATCTCCCGGTCACCGGGAGTCGCGACCGCGAACAGGCAATGGAGCAGGCGCTCGCGTTCCTCCGGGCTGGAGACCTCGCGGAACCGGCGCGTCACGAGGAAGTCCTCGGTCCCGCCGACCAGCCGCGACTGGCTCCGCGCGATCTCCGCGACGAGGAGCGCCATCGACTCTGGAATGCCTCCGAAGTCGGCCACCAGGTCCTCCAGTTCCTGTGTCTCCGCCGCGTCCGCCTCCGGGTCGGCGTTGATGACGCGCACGAGGATGTAGGCGAAACCGGCGAGGTGGGCCGCGCGGTCGGGCGGCAGGCTGTCGAGGCGCGCCACGATACGGCGCACCGTTTCGGTGTCCTCGTCGGGCGCGGCCGGCGGCCTGGGCCCGAGTTCCGGGCCCTGTTGCGGCGATGGACCCTGCCGGGGCGCGAGCGTCGGCAGAAGGAAGCGGAGGAACGACACGATGCTCTCCTGGTGATCGGGGCGCCGATGGACTGGGACGTCTCGCGCCCGACTCGCAAACGGTACCCCGGTCGCGCTTCCCCGGTCATCCGGGGTACCGGCGGAGCCACCCCAGCATGCGGGCGCGCCGGTCGATCCGCGGGCCCGGCTCCGCCTTCCCGCCGGAACGGTGTGCCCCCTACGCGCGGAACCGCTCCAGGCCGGGGGTCGCGAGCGTCCAGCCGTCCGACGTGATCGCGAAGGCCTCGTAGCCCTCCTGCGCGGCCAGCCACTCGGCGCCGCCGCGTCCCATGGCGAACGCCGCCGTCGCGAACGCGTCCGCCCACGTCAGGCTCGACCCGACCACCGTCAGGCTGACCAGCTCGGTCGCCGGTCGGCCCGTGTGCGGGTCGACCACGTGCGCCCCCCGCTCGTACGTGCCCGACGTCGCGACCGCCCCGTCACGCACCTCGAGCACGGCCGCGAGCCGGTCCCGTTCCCCCGGATGCCGGATCCCGACGCGCCAGGGAATCGGCGATCCCGGCTCCGGCGACCCGCGCGCCACGATGTCGCCGCCGCCGTTGACGGCGAAGTCCCGGACGCCGGCTTCGAGGAGCAGGAACGCGGCATCCTCGACCGCCCATCCCTTCACGACGCCGGTCGGGTCCGGCTGCCCATCCGGCCGGAATGCGCGCGCGTCGAAATATCCGTCGGTGAGGCGCGCGAGCTCGTCGCACAGGCCCATCACCCAGCGCAGATCCGGGCTCGCCTCGTCGAGCACCAGCTCACCGCGTCCGAGCCGACTCACCTCGCTGTCGGGCTTGTACGGCGAGAAGCGACGGTCGACGTCGTGGAGGTGGGCGATGGCACGCTCGAGCGCGCCAGCGGGGACGTCGGCGTCGCGGATGTCGAACACGATCACCGTGCCCATGACGGGCTCGGCGTGGACGAGACCGGGCTGCCCGGCCGGGCGCGGCAGGACGATCGACGGAGCGGAGGGGTCCGACCGCGCGGCGTCGCCCGACCCGGCGGACGGGTCGCCCTGGATCGCGTGCCAGGCCACGTCGGGATCGCCGCGATCAGGCATTCGCCTCGGCCAGCGCCGACCGCAGCGACCGCGCGAACCCCTCGCTCGTGAAGGTCGCGCCCGATGCCGCGTTCGCCTGCGCGCCCCGCGTCTGCAGAGCCTCGCGCTCGAGCGTCGGCCCCGCGGCCGGGCTGATCTGTTGCGACTGCGGGTCGCTCGGCGGGTACTGGATCGCCTGCACGTTCCTGATCTTCCCATTCGCGACCGTGACCTGCACCTGGACCAAGCCGCACCGACTGATCGTGAGCACCTGGAACCCGCCGTTCGGCGCGTCATGCGCTGCTAGAGTCGACAGTCGTTCCGGTGTTCGCCGTCCCGTTGAGGCGCCGATTGCCCCCGCTCGTCGATCTCGATGCTGCCCCGGCGCCACGACGGTTGGCCGCGGCCCCGGCGCTGACCCCCTTCCTCAAGTGGCCCGGCGGCAAGACGCAGGAGTTGCCGGCGATCGCCGCGCTTGCGCCCCCGTTGACGGGCCGGTTCGTTGACCCGTTCGTCGGCGGCGGCTCGGTGCTGTTCGCGGTGCCCGCGGAGGTCCCCGCCCTCGCGAACGACGCCTGCCGCGACCTGGTTTCGCTCTACCTCGCGGCGGCGACACGCGAGCCGGTCTTGCGCGGGACGGTGACGGCGCTCGCCGGTGCCTGGGAGCAGCTCCGCGCGCTGGACGAGCTGTTCGCCGAGCTCGGCGCGGCCTTCGAGGCGCTCGACCTGGCACGAGCGGAACGTGCGCTGACCCTTCGCCTGGGTGCTCTGTCCGGGCTGCTCGAGACCACCGGGCCCGGGCTGGCGTCCGGGTTCCTCGAGCGGGCCAAGCGCGACCTGCCTCTGAAGTTCCTGCGAATGCGGCGCGTCGAGGGCGACGTGGGGCGCCCATTGTCGCGACGCGACCTGCTCGCGAACGTCGAGGGGGCGGTGCGCGCCGCGCTCTACATGACGGTGCGGGCGCGGTACAACGAGGCGCGCCTCGCGCGACGCTGGGACGGCGTTCGGTCGGCCGACTTCCTGTTCCTGCGCGAGTTCGCGTATGCCGCGATGTTCCGCTTCAACCGCCGGAACGAGTTCAACGTGCCCTACGGTGGGGTCACCTACAACCGGAAGTCACTCGCGTCGAAGCTCGACCTGCTGTTCGGGGCGCGGATGGCCGAGCGCCTCGCCGCGACGACGCTCAGCAGCCGCGATTTCGAGCCGTTCCTGCGCGACGCCTGCCTGACGCCCGACGACTTCGTGTTCGTCGACCCGCCGTATGACAGCGACTTCAGTGACTACGACAACGTGCCATTCGGGCCCGCCGACCAGCTCCGCCTGCGCGACGCGCTCGCCCGCGTGCCGGCGCGCGTGATGGTCGTGATCAAGGACACGCCCTTCGTGCGCGAGCTGTACGCCGCGCCCCGGTGGTGCCTCCGTGAGAGCTCGAAGACCTACTTGTGGACGATCAAGTCCCGCAATGACCGCTCGGCGACGCACCTGACGATCACGAACTACTGACGACGCCCCCGGGGTGCCAGGCCGGGCGGAGAAACCAGACGGTGTCCGGGTCGGCGCTGGCGAAGGCGTGAGGTGCTGCCCCGGGTCGTCAATCCGCCTGCGTGGGTCCGTTCGGCCCTACTCGACCGGCGCACTCCGCGCCTAGCCTCCCCTCCAGACGGGGGGCCGCCGACGTGCCGTTGCCGCCAGAGTCCTGGCCGGTTCCCTCACCGACGCGAGCCCCATTGGCATCAGCGTCGGGGTGACGTTGCTCGACTCTCGACTCGTGACGCGCTTCCGATTCGCACCGCGCTCGTGCGAGGTCCCGAGGTGCGCGCGTCAAGTCGACCGCGATCGGGCGCCCGCCCGAAGCACCCCCGAAGCCTCCGAGCTGTTGCCTCCACTCGTTCCCGGTGCCCGCCCATGCCACCGGGGCGTCCCCGTTTCCTTCAGCTGAGGAGGTGCGCCGCCCGATTGTCTCGCCGCTCTCCGAGCGGAACTTGAGAACGCGTAAGGGAGGGGGAACTGTGAATCGGAAGTCCTATGTGTGGCTCGCGCTCGCGGTGATGCTGACGCTGGTCACTCCCGCGGCGATGCCGGGCAGCACGGTCCGTGCCGCCGAGACGAAGGACATCGTCGTGCTCGGCACGAGCGACATCCACGGCCAGGTCGACGCCTGGGACTATTTCGGCGACAAGGCGTTTTCTGGCGGCCTCACGAAGGTCGCGACGTACGTCAACAACACGAAGGCGACGAACCCCAACACCATCCTCATCGACGATGGCGACGTGATCCAGGGCACCCCGCTGTCCTATTACTACGAGGTGCTCCACCCCGAGCTCGAGAACCCGATGGCGGCCACGATGAACGCCATGGGTTTCGTCGCCTCGACCGTCGGGAACCACGAGTTCAACTACGGGCCGACGATCTTCAACAAGTACCAGAGTGATGCGGACTTCCCGCTCCTCTCGGCGAACGTCACCGGCTGCGCGGACTACACGTTCGAGCCGTACGTGATCAACCACATGGACGTTGGCGGCGGGGAAACCGTCGACGTGGGCATCCTCGGCCTCACGCCGCCCGCTGTGCCGCACTGGGAGCAGGCCAAGAACATCACGGGTTGCGTCTTCGGTGACCCGATCGTGGCCGCCAACAAGTACGTCCCGGAGATGAAGGCCGCCGGGGCCGACGTGATCGTCGTCGCGGCGCACGCCGGAACCGACGAAACGTACGGCTACGGCCTCGAGGAGGACTTCGCCAAGGCGCTGGCGAACCAGGTCTCGGGCATCGACGTCATCCTGGCCGGGCATGCCCACTCCACGATTGCGGGCGACCTGGTCAATGGCGTCCTCATCACCGAGCCATCCTCGCAGGCCAAGAACGTCTCCGACATCCGCCTGAAGATCACCGGTTCCGGCAGCGACTGGGAGGTCACGCAGAAATCGTCCACCGCCCCGTCCGTCGGCGGGCTGGACGAAGACCCCGTCGTCAAGGCGGTTACCGATCCCTACCACGACGGTGCCGTCGCGTACATCAACACGCCGATCGGGACCGCCGCGGCCGCCTTCACCGGCGGCTTCCAGGCGCGCATCGCCGATGGGCCGACGGCCGACCTGATCAACCAGGTCCAGATGGACTCCGCCGCGGCGGCCGGCTTCCCGGCCCAGGCGTCGCTGGCCGCGCTGTTCAACAACAGCGCCCAGCTGAACGCCGGCCCGATCAAGCTCAAGGACGCGTACGCGCTCTACATCTACGACAACACGCTCTACGTCGTCGACGCCACCGGGCAGCAGATCAAAAACGAGCTCGAGTGGACGGCGGGGTACTTCAACCAGTACTACTACACCCCGGACGGCGTGACCAAGAACTCGCAGATGGCCGACTACAACTACGACCTCTGGTCGGGCATCGACTACAAGATCGACGTCACCAAGCCGGTCGGACAGCGGGTCGTGGAGCTGGACCTGAACGGCAAGCCGCTGGCGATGACCCAGCACGTCAATGTCGCGCTCAACAACTACCGCGCGACCGGCCAGTTCAAGGACGCGACGATCCTCTACCAGTCGACGACCCAGGTTCGTGACCTCATCACGGACTGGATCACGGCCAAGGGCACGATCTCGCCCTCCGACGTCTGCGTCCACAACTACGACCTGCTGCCGCCGCCAGCGACCTGGCTCTCCAGCTCGGCGTCGCAGTCGATCACCCGCGCTGACTACGCCAGTCTCCTCTGGACCGGGTTCGCCGGCTCGACCGGCGACTACATGAAGCTGCCGGGCGAGAAGACGGCGGAAACGACAGTCCCGCGCGAGGGTGCCCTCTATCTCCTCGGCAACAGGGCGATGAACGGCAACTGGGACGTCACCCCGAACCAGGCGCTGCTCAAGTCCTACACCGACTTCGACAGCCTGTCTGCCTGGGCGAAGGTCGCCACGGCCTATGCGCTCGCCGCTTCGATCTACACGCCGGCCAGAAACCAGCTGCAGCCGAAGCAGACGCTGACCAATGCCGACGCGCTCGCGCTCGTCCGTGAGGCCACGTACCCGCTCTTCACGTTCCTCTCGACGAACGACTTCCACGGACAACTTCAACCTAAGGCGCTGAGTAGCTCGAATCCTGCGCTCGTTGGCGGCGCCGCTTATGACATGGCCTACATCAACAACTACAGGGCCCTGAACCCCGCTGGGACGACGCTCCTCGATGCGGGCGACGAGATGCAGGGCACGCCGATCTCCAACCTGCTCAAGGGCGAGTCGGTGATCGACGTCTTCAATCACATGGGCTATGAGGCCGCCGTGGTCGGGAACCACGAGTTCGACTGGGGACTCGGGACGCTCCAGGACCGCATGGCCCAGGCCGACTACCCGATCCTCGCCGCCAACATCTTCCTCACTGGCACGGACACCAGACCGAGCTGGGCCGAGCCGACGGCCATGTTCACCGTGAAAGGCCGCAAGGTCGGCGTGATCGGCGTCACCAGTAAGGACACGCCGACGATCGTCATGGCCGGCAACACCGCGGGTCTCGACTTCCGGCCCGTTGGACCGATCGTCACCCAGCTCGTCTCCGACCTGCGGGCGCAGGGCGCCGAACTCGTCGTCGTCCTCGCCCACATGCCGGACGTGTACGGCGGCAAGGTTACCCAGGAGATCGTCGATGTCGCCCAGCCCGGCGTCGATCTGATCGTCTCGGGTCACTCGCACAGTGGCTACTCGGGCGTGATCAACGGCGTGCCGATCATCCAGGCGTACTCGTCGGGGACCGCGATCGGCGTCTCGAACCTGAGTTACGATCGTCTCCACGGCGGGATCGTCAACGCCAGCCTCAAAGTCGTTACGACGTACAACGCTGGCATGACTCCGGACCCGGGCATCGCCGCCCTCGTCGCCCACTACCAGGACGTGATCGGCCCAACCGTCAACGCCGTCGTGGCAACGCTGGATGTCGGCCCGATCACCCGGACCCAGAACGCCTCCGGTGAGTCCGCGATGGGCGACCTCGTCGCCGACGCGGCCGCCTGGAAGGGCGGGACGCAGATTGGGTTCACGAACCCGGGCGGCCTCCGCGCGGATATCGGCTTCAGCTCGTATCCCCACGATGTTACCTGGACGGACATCTTCAACGTCCAGCCGTTCGACAACAAGCTCGTCACAATGACGCTGACCGGCAGCCAGCTCTACGACGTGCTTGAGCAGCAGTTCGTGACTAAGCGCATGCTGCCGATCTCGGGCTTCAAGTACACGTGGAATTCGGCGAATCCCGTCGGATCGAAGATCGTTTCCGTGACTCTGAAGGACGGCACGCCGGTCCTCAAGGACACGACCGCCTACACCGCGACGATGAACGAGTACATCGGGACTGGCGGGGACGGGTTCTCCTCGTTCCTCGCCGGCACGAACTTCACGCGCATCGGCGTGAGTGACCTCGACGCGCTGCTCGGCTACGTCCAGCACGTGTGGGGCACTCCGGGCCAAGCGGGCGCAACGCCCATCGACCCGACGGTGTACCCGAAGATCGACGGACGAGTCACCAAGCTGTAGTCCCGTTCCGGCGGACACGGTCCGCGGATCGGATTCGACGGGAGGGAGCCGGGAGGCTCCCTCCCGTTTGCGCGTTTGCTCGCGGTCGAGGGTGCTCGCCTACGCTCCCAGCACCCGATCGAGCCAGGAGTCGTCGACGATGCCGTCGCGGATCGCGCGGCGGTACGTCTCGATCGTCTCCCGGACGCCGTCCTCGAGCGGCGTCAGTTCCCGCGCGCCGAACGCTGCCTCGAACGGCCGGCCGTCGAACGCCTCGGGGAGGGGGAGTGGTGTGTGGTCATGGGAGATCATCGGCCGGCTGGCCGGCTCCGCCCGCCCGATCATCTCGACGACCTCGTCGACTCCGACGCGCGGCCCCGGGAGGCTGTACACCGGCGCGCCACCGGAGTCCGACCGCGCCGCATCCAGGAACGCCTTCGCCGCGTCGTCCACGAACTGGAACTGATAACGGCCGCCGAAGCCGATGCGGTACGGGCGGCCCGCGGCGGCCGCGATCATCGCGACGGTCGGCTTCGAGGTGATGCCCTGGTCGCGCCCGGGGCCATACACCGAATGCGGCCGCAACCCCACGCTCGCGACGCCCTGCGTGGCCCACCAGATCGCGGCATCCAGCTCGTTCGCGACCTTGAACACGCCGTAGTGCGTGGTGGGGCGGAGCGCCGCGTCGGCGGGGAGAGTCTCGTGCGGGTAGTCGGACTTCGGCCCATAGACTGCCGCGCTGCTCGCGTACGTGACGCGACCGATCCCGAGCCGTCGCGCGAGCTCGAAGATCGCCACCGTGCCGGTGACGTTGACGCGCGCCCCGGCGAGCGGGTCCGCCGCGCAGAACGGGACCTGGAGCGCGGCGAGGTGAACGATCGTCGTGATCGCGCGCGCCCTCGACGCCGCCTCGAGCGCGTCGACATCGGCGATGTCCCCACGGACCCAGTCGACCTGCCGCAGTTCGTCGTCGGACAGGACCAGCCGGAGTCGGTGCGTGGATCCGCCGGACGTGAGGACGGTCACCGGGACGCTCTCGCGAACGAGGTTCGCGACGACCCGCGAGCCGATGCACCCCGTCCCGCCCGTGACGAGGAAGCGCTCGTCTGCCATCGGGTCAGCCCACCACTTCGTAGGCCGCGACGTCCATGCCCGTGTGGAGCGCGTTCAGGTCCGGCTGGAGCGCCTGGTGCTCGGCCGACGTCCGCCAGCCCGTGGCAGCGTCGACGCTCTCGAACCGCAGCACCATCTGGTACCGCCCCGTCTGCACGAGCTCGCGAAGCAGCCAGACATCCACGAACCCCGGCGACTTCGACATCGCAGGGCGGTAGCGCGTCGCGAAGAGCGCCTCGAAGTCGGCCGCATGGCCCTCGAGGACGTTGAACGTGAGGTGGCGCTCGATCATCTCCGCCTCCATCCGGGCTGCCGTCCCGGTTCGCTGCTCCTGTTGTCTGCGCACGTGGTCGGCCTGCCGTCGTCCTGCCTGCGGGCGCCTCTCCGGCCGCCGACCGCTCGATCCCCCCAGCCTTCAGCGGTCTTACCACTTGACCAGACGTTCGACAGGAGGCTAGCATGGCGGCCGGGGGCCAGGGAGGACGAACGCGCGTGCCAGTCGACGCCGAACCGAAGCCCGGAACCGCCCCGAACGCCTCACCGGACGGGCGGTTCCGCGTGATCGCGCGCAGCACGCTCCCCGAGGAGATCGCCGCTCGCCTGCTGGCCCTCATCCGTGCACGCGAGCTGCGGCCCGGCGACAAGCTTCCGCCCGAACGGACGCTCGCCTCGATGATGGAGGTGAGCCGGCCGGTCCTTCGCGAGGCCCTGCGCGCGCTCGCGCTCATGAAGGTCGTCGACATCCGCCAGGGCAGCGGCACGTACGTGACGTCGCTCGAGCCGACGCAGCTCGTCTCGCACCTCGAGTTCGCGTTCTCCACCGACACGGTCGCGCTCGCCCAACTGCTCGAGGCGCGCCGCGTCGTCGAGGTCGGCAACGTCCGCCTCGCCGCAGAGCGGATCCGCGACGAGCAGCTTGCGTCGCTCGAGTCGATCCTCGCCGACCTGCGCCGCGTCGTCGACGATCCCGCCGTCTTCAGCGACCTCGACATCGCGTTCCACGACACGGTCTGCGCGGCCGCCGGCAACTTCCTGCTCGGCCAGTTCATGGCGATCATCAACACGCTCGCGAAGGTCAGCCGGGAGCGGACGGGCTCCATGCGCGAGGTGCGACAGGCGACGCTCGCCGCCCACGCCCGCATCCTCGCCGCGCTGCAGGCCCGCGATCCCGAGGCCGCCACGCACGCGATGCAGGAGCACCTCGACCACGTGGAGCGGGCGCTCGGGGCGGGGCCCGCCGTCGCGGAGCCGGCGCGATGAAGATCGCGGGACGCAACGTGCTCGATGCCGCACCCGCCGAGGTGTTCGCCGCGATCTGCGACCCGGCCACGCTGCTCTCCGTGATCCCGGGTTGCCAGGCGGTCGAACAGCTGGCACCGGACGAGTACGCCGGCTCGCTGCTCCTGCGACTCCCCGGGGCCACCGGCACGTTCCGTACGTCCGCGCGGCTCGTCGACGCCGATCCTCCTCGAAGCGCCGGGCTCGAGGGTCGCATCGAGGGGCCGATGGGGATGATCTCCGGGCGGGTCGACTTCGACCTGAGGGCCGTCGAGGACGGGCGGGCCGACTTCGAACCGTCCGTGGCCGTCGACGCACCGGCGGCCGGCGACGCGCCGCTCGATGACGCGTCAGCCGACGATCGTTCCGCCCCCGACCGCTCTGCCGCCACCCCGATCCGCCCCCGGACCCTCCTCGAATACCGCGGCCAGGCGGTCATCCAGGGGCCCCTCGCCCGACTCGACTCGCGCTTCGCCGAGAGCCTCGCGGCGACGCTGATCGGCCAGGGCCTGCACTCGCTCAATTCGCATCTCAACCGAGCCAGGTCCACGGTCGCCTCGACGTCAGGGCGGCCATCAACCACGGAGGCGCCCGAGTGACCGTCGCCGACTATTTCCTACCGCGCTCGCTGCCGGAGGCCCTCGAGCTCCTCCGGGAGCACGGGCCGTCGCTGCTGGTCATGGCCGGCGGTACCGTCACGATGCCGCTGATCAACGAGGGGATCAGCCTGCCGCGCCAGGTCATGGGGCTCCGGTTTGCCGGCCTCGACGGCCTCGAGCCCGTGGACGGCGGCCTGCGGATCGGCGCGACCGTCACGCTCACCGGCCTCCTCCGGCAGCGGCACGTCCCGATGCTTGCCCAGGCCGCGCGCCGCACCGCGAGCTGGTCGATCCGGAACATGGGCACCGTGGGCGGCAACCTCTTCACCCCGCCGCCGGGCGGCGACGTCGCCGTGGCGCTGCTCGCGCTCGACGCGCAGGTCGAGGTCCGCAGCCGTGACGCGAGCCGGACCCTCCCGCTGTCGGAGTTCCAGACCGGGTTCATGACCACGGCCCTCGAGCCCGGCGAGCTGGTCACGGGGATCGGCGTGCCGGCCGTGGCGGGAGAGACGGCGTACCTGAAGTTCGGTCGGAAGGAGGCGAACACGCCGTCCGTGGTGACGGTCGCGGTCCGCGTCCGGCGCGAGGAGGACCGGGTGGTCGATGCCCGCGTCGCCCTCGGTGCCGTCGGACCGCATGCCCTCCGCGCATCGCGAGCCGAGGCGATCCTGGTCGGCTCGTCGCTCGATCCGGGCGCGATCGACGAGGCGGCGGAGGCCGCGGCAGCGGAGTGCGACCCGTTCGACGACGGCGTGGCGAGCGCGTGGTACCGACGGGCGATGGTCCGGCTGTTCGTGCGCAGGGCGCTCGAGGGGCTGGCGCAGCCCGTCGCAGTGGAGGGTCGGTAGCGTGGCATCCCGGATCGTCAGCTTCGAGCTCTGCGGCCGTGAGGTCGAGGTCCTGGTGAAGCCCATGACCACGCTGCAGTTCGTGCTGCGCAACCAGCTCGGCTACACGGGGACGAAGGAGGGCTGCCGGCAGGGCGGGTGCGGAAGCTGCACCGTCCTCGTCGACGGCGAGCCGATGATGTCGTGCCTGCTGCCCGTCGAGGATGTGGCGGGCAGGCGGGTCACCACGATCGAGGGCATCACGCCGGTCGAGGGCCTCGCCCCGATCCAGCAGGCGTTCGTCGACACCAACGCCTTCCAGTGCGGCTACTGCACGCCCGGGATGGTCATGCTGACGACGGCCCTGCTCGACCACAACCCGGCGCCGAGCCGCGAGGAAGCGGTGGAGGCGCTCGGCGGCAACGTCTGCCGCTGCACGGGGTACGCACCGATCATCGACGCGATCGAGGCCGCCTCGGCCAGCGCCACAGGCGATGCGACGCGCGATGCCGGCGTCATGCCGGATCGATCGGGGGAGCGCTGAAGATGCCGGAGCCGAAGATGCCCGAGCCGCTGCACGTCGTCGGCCGGTCAGTCCCGCGGAGCGACGCCGCGTCGCACGTCTCGGGCCGGACCCGCTTCGCCGGTGACTACACCTTTCCCGGGATGCTGCACCTCAAGATGGTCCGCAGCCCCGTCCACCACGCGATGATCCGCGGGGTCGACCTGTCGGGGGCGGAGCGCGTTCCGGGCTTCGTCCGGGCGCTGACCTGGCGCGACGTCCCGCACAACGTCTACACGATCCTCGGCCTGATCGGCGTGGAGCCGGAGGAGGAGTTCGTCCTCTCGCAGGACCGGGTCCGCTACAAGGGCGAGCCCATCGTCGCGATCGTCGCCGAGACGGAGGCGGCGGCGCTCGAGGCGGTCTCGGAGGTGCGCCTCGACCTCGAGGAACTGCCCGCCGTCTTCGACGTCGAGGAGGCGCTCCAGGCGGGCGCGCCGATCGTGACGCACTGGGGCAGCAACGCGTTCATGTTCGAGGGGCATCCGAGCCGGCGCGTCCGGTTCGGGGACGTGGAGGCCGGCTTCGCGCAGGCCGACCACATCGTCGAGGCGACGTACAACTCGAGCCCCATCGAGCAGGCACCGACGGAGACGACCGGGTGCGTGGCGGTCCCCGAGGCCGGGGGCCGCTTCACGGTCTACACCAACACCCAGGCGCTGTACTTCAGCCTCGACAACACCGCGATCATCCTCCAGGTCCCCGGGAAGCAGCTCCACTTCGTGGGAGGAACGGTCGGCGGCGGCTTCGGCGGCAAGGTCGACGTGATCGTCGAGCCGATCGCGACGCTCGCGGCCATGAAGACGGGCCGTCCGGTGCGGTACGTCTTCAGCCGCTCGGAGGAGATGCAGGTGTCGTCGACGCGAAGCGCCTGGCGCATCCGCGTCCGCGACGGCGTCATGCGGGACGGTCGCATCGTCGCGCGGCAGGTGACGAGCTACGCGGATTCGGGGGCGTACAGCCGGCAGACACCCTACGCGCTGACGAAGCACGCCGCGAACGCGGCCGGCCCGTACGCGATCCCGAACGTCTCGATCGACGCGTACTGCGTGTTCACGAACCGTACCCCGTCGAGCGCCATGCGTGGGTTCGGCGTGACGATGGCGTCGTACGCGGTCGAGGTCCAGATGGACCGCATCGCGGAACGGGTCGGGGTCGATCCCTGGACGATCCGCTTCATCAACGCGTACCGGAACGGCGACATCAGGCCGCACCGCAAGCCCGCCGAGGACGCGACGCTCATCGAGACGATGCAGGCGGCCGCCGCGCTGGTGGGCCACGAGCTGACCGACGACCAGCGGACGCTGACCTCCGGGCCCAGGGCGTCCGAGCCGGCGGGCTCGCCGGGAGGGGAGGCGGCTCCGGCGGGTTCCCCCGCCGCCGGTGCCGCTGGTTCCGCCGGCACCCCGGCGGTCGTTGCGGGCTCGACCGCGGAAGGAGTCCGCTAGCCATGGCGAAGCTTCGCGGGACGGGGATCGCCGCGGTCAACTATCCCACGGGCATGAACCTGGGCGGCGACCCCTCCCAGGCTCTCATCCACGCCACGACGAGCGGCTCGTTCGTGGTCACGCTCTCGAGCAGCGACCTCGGGCAGGGGCTCCGGACCGTCATCGGCCAGATCGCCGCGGAGACGCTGGGCGTCGCGGCCGACGAGATCGTCATCGACACCGCGGACACCGACACGGGCCCGCACTGCATGGGCACGTTCGCGAGCCGGGCCACGCACCGTGTCGGCAACGCGGTCAAGGCCGCTGCGCTGGAGACGCGTGGCGCGCTGCTCGAGGTGGCGGCGCTGGAGCTCGGCGCGCCGGTCGACCGTCTCGAGCTCGACGGCTTCGGGAACGTCCTGGTCGCCGGCGAACCGGCCCGCTGCGCGCGCGTCGCGGACGTCGCGTCGAAGGCGCAGTTCCAGTACGGGCGCACGATCTCGGGCCGGGGCGCGTACATGAAGCCGAAGAGCCCGGTCGACCCGGAGACGGGCGCGATGGACCCGGACTCGACGGAGGCGCACGCCTGCACCGTCGCGGAGGTCGAGGTCGATACGGAGACCGGACAGGTCGCGGTGCTCAGCATCAGGAGCGCCTACGAGGTCGGCCGGCAGGTCAACCCTGCGCTCGTCCGGGGCCAGATCGTCGGCGGGGCCTTCATGGGCATGTCGCACGCGCTGTACGAGACGACCGAGCCGTACTACCCGAACCCCGACCACAAGCCGAAGGACTTCAGTGAGTACGTGATGCCGGGGCCGGCGGAGCTGCCGGAGATCGACTGCGTCGTGCTCGAGGTGCCGTCGTCGACGGGCCCGTACGGCGTGAAGGGCGTGGGCGAGATGACGGCGAACTCGCCGATCCCGGCGATCGTGAACGCGATCTACCACGCGTGCGGGGTGCGGTTCGACGACCTGCCGGTGACGGCCGAGAAGATCCTGCGGGGGCTCGAGTCGAAGCGGTCGGCTGAGGGTGCCGGGCCGGGAGTGACCGGATCGGGCTCCAACCGCCCGGACGCCGCTTCGAACGCCGGCTCGGACGCGTCGGGCACAGCCGACGCCGCGGGAGGCCGCTGACGTGGGCCAGATCACCACGTGGGACGAGTTCCCGACGGTCGAGTACGTCCGGGGCGTGAGCCGCCAGGCGGTGTCGGGCGAGAAGGTCATGCTGACCCGGATCGTCTACCGCGACGGCGTCGTGATCCCGGAGCATCACCACCCCGCCGAGCAGATCATGCTCGTCGAGCGCGGCCGGCTCTGGGCGAAGGTCGGCGACGAGGAGGCCGAGGTCGGCCCGGGCTCTCTCCTCGTGATCCCGTCCGACTGGGTTCATGCGTTCCGCCAGCTCGGCGACGAGGAGGTCGTGTTCTACGAGTGCTTCGCGCCGATCCGGCTCGAGTACCTCGTCGGGTTCAAGGGACCGGACCCATCGCTCGCGATGATGCAGGAGGCGCTCGGCCGCGAGGCGGACGGCTGACGGGCGGCCGGGTTCACCAGCCGGCGCCATCGGCCAGGCGCTCCCAGACGAGATCCGCGCCGGCGCGCGCCGTGCCTGCCGCGAGCGCCGCGCGCTGCCGGTCCCACGCGGCCCGCGCCGATCCGGCATCCTGCGCCGCGAACCTGACGCCGTATCCCGGCCGCAGCTGCCCCAGCCGCGGCCACTCCCACCGCGGCAC
The DNA here is from genome assembly GCA_021785175.1 of Chloroflexota bacterium. Lineage (GTDB taxonomy): Bacteria > Chloroflexota > Limnocylindria > Limnocylindrales > CSP1-4 > JAJYNJ01. Next base: position 43,323 of record JAJYGH010000081.1, read on the forward strand.
CACGCCGATCACCGGGTAGCCGCCGATCGTCGGGCCGTCGACGAACAGGATCACGGGCCGGCCGTCGGCGGGAACCTGGATTGCGCCGGGCAGCATCGGATGCGACAGGATCTCGCGGCCCGGTGCCAGGGCCTCGACACCGTCGTGGGGCTCGAGCCGGATGCCCATCCGGTCGCACGCGTCGGCGACGCGCCAGCTCCGGGCCCGGAACGCCTCGACCGCGCGCCCGTGGAGATGCCGGAGATCCGGGCCGGGCACGAACGCGATCGGGTCCACCGACCGTGCGGGATGCGGAGCGAGCGCGGCCGGCCACGTCCTGCCGACAGCGTCGAGGTGTCCGCGCCGGACGGGCGCGATGACATCGCCGGCGCGCAGCGGACGTCCGTCGATCCCGCCGAGAGCTGCTGCGACACAGGTCGACGCGGAGCCGAGGACGAGGCGGGCGTCGATCCCGCCGGGCAGCCCGAGGTACGCGCGCATCCCCGTGCCGCCCGCGAACCCGATCTCCGCGCCCGCCGCCACGCGGTGGACGCGGCCCGGCGCGAGGCGGGTGCCGTCGTCGAGTTCCGCGCCCAGGTCTCCGCCTGACAGCGCGACGGCGCACGTCTCGATGGCTCGCAGGCGGGTCCCGCCGAGCGTGACCTCGAGCGCGACGGGGCCGGACCCGTTGACGGGACGCACTGCGGAAACGGCCGCGCTCGAGGCGTCGCCGGCGCCGTCCGGCCTTCCGTCCGCCAGCAGGATCGCGACCTCGTACGACCAGGGATCGGCAGGCCCGGACGGGGGTACCCCGAGGTGCGCGAGGCCGGGCCTGCCGCGGTCCTGCAGGGTGAGAAGAGCGCCGGGCGAGACGACCTCGAGCACGTCAATTCATGGGTGAGGACGACGAGGGGGAATCGGCACGAACCGGACGCGGTCGCCGGGCGCGAGGAGCGCGGGCGGATCGCGTCCGGGGTCCCAGAGCGCGGCGTCGGTACGCCCGATGAGGTGCCAGCCGCCGGGCGTCTCGAACGGGTAGATGCCGGCCTGGCGGCCCGCGATCGCGACGCTGCCGGCGGGCACGCGGACGCGCGGCGTCGCGCGGCGCGGGAGATCGAGGGCGGCGGGCAGGAAGCCGAGGTATGGGAACCCGGGCATGAACCCGACCACGAGCACGCGGTACTCGACCGACGCGTGGAGCGCGATGACCTGCTTCTCCGACAGCCCCGTGCGCCCGGCGACCTCCGCGAGATCCGGGCCATCCGACCCGCCGTACGACACCGGGATCTCGTGCCGCACGCCGCCGTCGAAGGGCAGCGGGATCTCGCTCCTGGTGACGCGGCCGCGCTGCGCGCGCTGCCGCGTCCCGGCGAGCGCTGCCAGGAGCAGGTTCCTCAGCTCGTTCTCGGACATGCGATCGGGCTCGAACGACACGAGGACGCTGGCGTGGCCCGGCACGGGGGCGCCGAGGCCGGGCATCTCCGCCCGCCGGCGCTCGAGCCAGGCCGCTGCCCGAAGCGCCCAGCCGCTCGTCTCGATATCGAGGTCGTCGCCGAGGGACGCGATCAGGGCCGCGTCGCCGGCCTGGTCGATGCGGGGCGCCGGCGGCTCGCTGCGACCCTCAGGCACCGGGCGCGCGCACCTCGACGCCGGCCGCTTCGAGCGCTCGGCGGACCGCTGCAGCGATCGCGGGCGCGCCGGGCGTGTCGCCGTGCAGGCAGATCGTGTCGGCCGGGACCGCGACCCGGGAGCCATCGACGGATCTCACCCGCCCGTCACAGGCGATCGCAACGGCCTGCGCCGCGGCCACCTCCGGATCCTCATTGAGCGCTCCCGGCAGGTCGCGCGACCGGAGCCGGCCCGACGGCTCGTACGCGCGGTCGGCGAACCCCTCCGCGAGCGGCCGCAGGCCGAGATCGACGGCGGCCGCGAGCAGCAGCGAGCCGGGTGGGCCGACGATGGCGAGGCGGGAATCCAGCCGAGCGACCGCCCGGACGAACGCCATCGCGGCGGCCCCGTCGCCGGCGACGTGGTGGTACAGGGCGCCGTGCGCCTTGACGTGGACGAGGCGGCCGCCCTCCGCGCGGGCTATCCCGGCAAGGGCGGCGACCTGGTACAGCACCGCAGCTTCGAGTTCCTCCGGGGCGATCGACATCGCCCGACGCCCGAACCCCACGAGATCCGGAAAGCCCGGGTGCGCGCCGACCGCCACCCCGGCATCGACGGCCAGGCGAACCGTTCGCCGAATCGTGAGGGGATCACCTGCGTGGAACCCGCACGCGACGTTGGCCGAGGTGAGGAACGGCATGAGGGCGGCGTCTGCGCCCATCTGCCACGCCCCGAGGCTCTCGCCGACGTCGGCGTTGAGATCGATGTGGCCGGCCATCCTGCGCTCTCTGGACCCGCGGCGAGACCGCGTCGCCGTCGCGCTCGATCCTACGCGCCGCCCGCGAATTCGCTCGAGCGATCCACGAATTCAGGACGGTTTCAGGGACGCGCATCACCATGATCCGCGTCTCCTCCCTCCTCCTCGGAGACGACGCGAGCAGAGCCCCGGCACTCCCCCGCCGGGGCTCTCGATTCCCGGGCCGGGCGCCAGGGCCGAGACGATCCCGCCTCTCGTTCCTCGCCACTCCTTCCCCCACCCGTTCGGCGGCAGGCAGGACCCCATGGTCCCATTGCCCGGTTGTCCGAACGCACCGGGGCGGTACTCTTCTGCGGTGGCGAGGCGACTGCCCCGCCGAGGCTCGGCTCGCGGCCGCCTCGGGTCGTGGCCGGTCAGGGAGGCCGGGGGAACGATGTCTCTGCTCCGCCGGGAAGCGCAGGCACAGCAGCGTGTCGACACGGACGGGCCCTCCACGCCGCCCGTCCCGAGCGCCCAGGCCTCCCGCCTGGCGCCCGTCGCGTCCGGCCGCGAGGAACTCCTCCGCGACCTGAGCCTGCGTCTCCAGGGTGAGGTCATCGGCGAGTTCGACTCGCTCATCCAGATCTCCGAGCAGGCGGATGTCCGCGCCAAGGTCGAGGAGCTGATCGAGCGGATCATCCGCCAGCGCCAGTTCACCGTGACCCGCGACGAGCGCCTGCGGCTCGTGCAGGGCATGGTCGACGAGATCATGGGACTCGGACCGCTCGAGCCGCTGCTCGCCGACGACACGATCACCGAGGTGATGGTCAACGGCCCGAAGCAGATCTACATCGAGCGGGGGGGCAAGATCCAGCGCGTCGACACCGCATTCATGAGCGAGGAGCACGTGATGCGCATCGTCGACCGGATCATTGCACCGCTTGGGCGTCGACTCGACGAATCGAGCCCGCGCGTCGACGCGCGCCTGCCCGACGGCTCGCGCGTGAACGTCATCATCGCCCCGCTCTCGCTCGTCGGTCCCGTCATCACCATCCGCAAGTTCGCAGCCAGGCCGTTCACGGTCGAGGACCTCATCGGCTTCGGCACGTCGACCGCCGAGATGTTCGACTTCCTGCGCGCGTGCGTCGAGGCGCGCCTCAACATCTTCGTCTCGGGCGGCACCGGGTCCGGCAAGACGACGTTCCTGAACGTCCTCTCGTCGTTCATCCCGAACGACGAGAGGATCATCACCGTCGAGGACGCCGCCGAGCTGCAGCTGCGCCAGGACCACGTGGTGACGCTCGAGGCGCGGCCGCCGAACCTCGAGGGCACCGGCGAGATCACGATCCGTGACCTCATGCGCAACGCGCTCCACATGCGGCCCGACCGGATCATCGTCGGCGAGTGCCGCGCGGGCGAGGCGCTCGACATGCTCCAGGCGATGAACTCGGGCCAGGAGGGGTCGCTCTCGACCGGCCACGCGAACACGCCGCCGGACATGCTGCGCCGCCTCGAGACGATGGTGCTGATGACCGGCTACGAGTTGCCGCTGCGAGCCATCCGCGAGCAGATCGCGTCGGCGGTCGACCTGATCGTCCACACCGCGCGCCTCAAGGATGGGTCGCGCAAGGTCGTGAACATCACGGAGGTCTTCGGGCTCGAGGACGACGACATCCTGACCCAGGACATCTTCGCGTTCGAGCAGACCGGCGTCGTGGACGGGCGGATCCAGGGGCGCCTGTCGGCGACGGGCGTCCGCCCCACCTTCATGCCGCGCTTCAGGGCGAGCGGTATCGTCCTCCCGCCGGGCGAGTACGGCATCCCGCCCGAGGATCCGACGAAGCCGACGAGGCCGGGCAAGGGTCGCTGGGCCCTCGTGGACGCGGCCCAGGGGCTCGACCCGTCGCGACCCGTGGTCGGCTCCGGGCGGGTCGTCGTCGCCGGCGGCATGGTGTACGTCTCGTCGATCGGACCGGTGGACCCGGCGACCGGGCAGGTGGCAGGGACGACGATCAGGACGCAGGCGCGCCAGTGCCTCGTGAACCTGAAGTCGAAGCTGGAGGACGCGGGCAGCTCGCTGGACCGGGTGGTGTGGGCGAACTGGTCGCTGCGGGATCCGGGCGAGTTCGACGAGTTCAACGAGGAGTGGGCGCGCTGGTTCCCGGCCGACGCGCCGATCGGGCAGGGCACGCTCATGCCGCCGCTGCTCCGGCGGGCCGGGTTCCGCGTCTCGATCGGCGTGATCGCGCAGGCAGGTGACGGCGAGCCTCCGGAGGCCAGCCATTCCGGGGCCGGGTCCGTGCTCCGGCCGGCGCTCCCCGGCGTCTGATCCCGGGCGCGTGCATTCCCTGCGCGCCCCCTCCCGACGGGTGGCTGGTCCTCGCCGTGCGAAGGCTGGGATTGCCGCCGTGACGCGACGCGGGTGCGCGCGTCGGCGCTCGAGTCGGGCCGCGAGCGGGACGCGGTGCGGGTGATGGCCGCCGCCCCGGCGCACGTCGGCGACCTGGCCGAGTGCCGCGACCGGGTCCGCTGGTTCCCGGCGCTCGTCGGCAACCACGTCGTCGACCTCGTGAACCGCTACCGGGGCGACGACCTGCCGGCCGGCCTGACGACGTACGTCCGGACGCGCACCGGGTACGACTACCTGCACCATGCCGAGGTGGGCTCGTCGAACGCCGAATTCGTGACCGACGAGATCGTCGATCGGTTCTGCCTGGTCGGTCCGGTCGAGGCGCACGTCGCGAAGCTCCGGGAACTCGTCGCGGCGGGCGTCGACCAGTTCAACGTGTACCTGATGAACGGCGACGAGGACGCCCGCAGTTCAGCGGCCGACTCGCCACCGGCGCGTGCCTGGCCCCTGCGGCTCGGCACTGGACGCCGGTCGGTCGATCCCGAGCGTCTTCGCGATCAGCTCGGCTCGTGTGATGCCGGGCGCGTCAGCTGCAGCGCGTGCCGGACTTCGGGACCGTCAGCGAGATCAGGTACGCATCGACCGCGCTGTCGATGCAGGCGCTCTGGCCGTACGCCGTGTGCCCCTGTCCGACCCGCGTGAGGAGCACGCCCGACCGGAGCTCGCCCGCGAGTTTGACGGCCCACGAGTACGGCGTCGCGGGGTCGCCTGTCGTCCCGATCACGACGATCGGGGGCGCGCCCGCGGCGCGCGGCGCGACGGGGTCGTGGGCCGGGTGGAACGGCCAGAAGGCGCACTCCAGGCCGCTGTACGCCTCGTTTGCCCCGAACCACGGCGCCTTCTGCTCGAGCGTCGTCGCGAGCTGCTCGTAGAACGACACGCTCGTCGGCACGACGGTGTCTGCGCACGTCACCGCGGTGTTCGCCGCCGCGATGTTGCTGTACGTCCCGTTCGGGTTGCGCTGGTCGTAGGAGTCGGCGAGCCGCAGCAGGATCGAGCCATCGCCCGCCTGCGCGAGCGCGAGTCCCTGCCCCAGCGCTGGCCACGCGGACACGTCGTACAGCGCCGCCGTGACGCCGGTCAGTGCGACGCCCAGCGTCACCGGGCGGGGATCGCCGGATTCGAGGGCGGGCAGGGGCGACTGGTTGATGCGGGCCATGAGGGCGTCGAACGCGGCCTTCGGCTGGCCGCCGTTCGAGAACGCGCAGTTCTGGCTCGCGGCGCACGCCGTGAAGAAGGCGTTGAGGTTCGCGGAGAAGCTCTCCGCCTGCTGGATGAGGGAGTCGACGAACGGCAGCGTCGGATCGACCGCGCCGTCCAGCACGAACGCACGGACGCGCGCCGGGTAGAGGTTGGCGTACGTCGAGCCCAGGAACGTGCCGTACGAAAAGCCGAGGTAGGTGAGCTTCGGATCCCCAAGGGCCGCCCGGATCGCGTCCATGTCCCTTGCCGCGTCGACCGTGCTCATGTACGGCAGCAGCGCCCCGCTGTGCGCCTCGCAGCCTGCGTCGAACGTCTTCGCGGCGTTGACGATCGCCTGCCGCTCGGCCGCGGTGGTCGGAATGGGATCGAGCGCGATCATGCGGTCCATCGTCGGCCCGCTCACACACTCGATCGCGGGCTGGCTCGCCCCGACGCCGCGCGGATCGAAGCCGATGATGTCGAAGTGGGCGCGGAGGTTCGCCGAGAAGAGCGACTGCCCCGCCTCCCGCACGAACGTCACGCCGGAGTCGCCGGGCCCCCCGGGATCGGTCAGCAGGTCGCCGATCTTCGGTCCCGGGCCCATCGCGGGCAGCCGGATCAGCGCGAGGCGCATCGAACCGTTCGCAGGGTGGGCGTAGTCGACCGGAACGGTCACCGTCCCGCACTCGAACGGCGCACCGCAGGCCGTCCACGCGATCGTCCCGGACGGAGACGACGAGGGCAGCCCGGACGACGACGACGGAGCGGACGACGGAGGCACCGCCGACGATGCGGTCGACGCCGATGCAGACGGCGATCCGAAGGCGGACGCCTGCGCCGACACCGCTGCCGACGGGCTGAGCGGAGGCATGGTGCCGCTGGGATGGGTCGCGGTGCAGGCTGAGACGACGAGGCTCGCGAGCAGGATCAGGCCTCGGCGCGCGGCGGTCACGCGCGCGCGGTTCACTGGGGTCGGCTCACGGGCGGTTTCCCTGTCTGACGCGACACGAGTCGGTCGCTGACGGCCATCGTACGGCTCGTTCGTCATTCCCCGCCGGCCGCAGGCAGTCGGCCCGGAGCGCCCCGGTCGGCTACCCTTGCCGCATGTCTCTCGCCCCGTCGGACCTCTTCTGTCCATCGTGCGGCGGGTACGTCCACCCGTTCCTCGACGCCTGCCCCGCGTGTCGTGGCCGGTCCCATGGCCGATATTCCGAGGCCGCACGGGGCGAGGACCTCGGGCTCGCGCGGCTCCTCCGCCACCCCGTCGTGCTCGAGCGAGTCTCTGCGCTCACCCGGACGTTCGCGCTCCAGACGGCGCGCGGAGTCGGTGCGCTGTCGGGCGTGCTGGGAACGGAGGAAGAGGAGGAAGCCGATCTGGTCGGCCTCCTCAACTACTTCGCGATCCGCGCCCGGTACCGCGCGTGGCTGGACCAGGCGTCCCCACAGGACGACCTCCGGCTGCACCTCGAACCCGACCGTCTCGTGCTGCACCGCGCGCGGCCCGCGGACACGGTCCTCGACATCGAGCTGCACACCCTTCGCTCGATCGGCCGGCCCGTCGCGAGCGGCGCGCCTGCGCCGGGAGTCCTCATCCACGGGGTGGAGCTGACAGGCACGCACGCGCGCCAGGGGAGGCCGGTCACGATCCATCTCGGGAACCCGGGCGGCCTGTTCAGCACCAGGGCGCGGCCGGATCATTTCCAGGTGCTCGGCTGGGCCATCGGCATCCTGGCGGGCATGGCGGCGGAGCGGCGCTGGCGGGACGTCGGTGTTGCGGAGCACGCGCGCGAGATCGGAGAGGCCGGCGCCGGCGCCGACCCCGGCACCCGCCCCGGCGTCGACGGAGCATTCTCGGTCCCGAGCCTGCCGGACGGGACGCGCGGGCCTTTGGCCGGTGACGCGGCAACTGCGGCCGAGGGCGACGGGCGACCGGAAGGGGAGGTGCCGGCGGCCGGCTGACCGCGGCACGCCCGAAGCCAGCGGGCGCGCGTCGGGCGTCGGTTGCCGGTCCTGCCTGCGGTTCGCGTCAGCCCGGGTTCGAGGCGCGTTCAGTCCTGCGTGTCCGCCCAGCGACCCGCGAGGTACGTCGCGGCCGCGCGTTCGAGCACCCACGCCTGGCACTCGACCTCGACGCACTGATCCGTCCCGGTGCCGCACGAGAACTCACAGTGCCGCGCGATGCGGTCGAGCAGCGCGACGGCTGCGTCGACGCCGGGCGGCGTCCACGTGCCCGTCACCGACAGCACGGCGGCGGGATCGGGCAGGTCGGGCGGCAGGGACGATCGAGTCGACATCGAGGACCTCCAGCGGGAGATCCCGACGTTACGGCCTCGGCCGGACGGCCGGCGAGGGTCGTTCGGCCCGTCCGCGCCCGCTGGAGCGGGCGGGCAGGCTGCGGCCGGTGGCCGATCGGCGGTGGCCGATCGGCGGCGGATCAAGGAGCAATCCGGTGGATCAGGCTGCTGACCGCGAAGCCGACCGCGGCAGCGCCAAGCCCGATCACGAGCATCTGGAGCCCGTTCCTGCGCCAGTCTCCGACGAGCGTGACCGACGAGTAGACGCCGACCCCGAACAGCACGATCGCGCTCAGGACGATCGCGGTGACGAGAGCCGGCGTGCGCGCCAGGATCACGAACGGCGCCAGCGGGATCAGGTGCCCGATGAGGGTTGCGATCGTGATGACGACGGAGCTGCGGACGATGTCGCCGTTTCTGACAGGCTGCAGGTGCAATTCCTCATCCATCATCGTCTGCAGCCAGCGATCGCGGTTCGCCGTGATCGTGTCGACGACCTGCTCCAGCAGCTCCCCGCGGAAACCCTTCGCGGCGTAGATCTCGCGGATCTCCTGGCGCTCGACGTCCGGCACCGTGTCGATCTCGCCGGACTCTCGCTCGCGTTCGGCCAGGTAGTAGTCACGCTCGGACACTGTCGACGTGTAGCCGACGGCCCCCATCGAGATCGACTCGGTGATCGCGGCCGCGAGCCCGGTGGCGACGAGGATCGGTGTCGATCCTCCGGCTGCGATGACGCCCAGGATGATCCCGAGGATGTTCACGAGGCCATCCTGGCCCCCCAGGATCACGTCCCGGAGCCAGTTCGTCTCGCGGTGCATCTCGCGGTGCTCCGGGACTCCGGCTGCGGCGTCGCCACTGGGCTGTACCGCCCGGCCCAGCCTGCTGGCCGGGGCGCGGGCATTCGAGTCGGCTGCCACGTGCTCCCTCTGCTGTCGTCGAGTCGAAGGTGCCCTCGCGGGGGCCGCGGGAGCGATGGCATGAGCGCCATCCGCCTTGCATGCGCGGACCACCGGGGCCGGGCCTGCCCTGGCGGGGTCAGCGGCCCGGCGTCGTTACGTGGCCGCAGCACGTCCCCTGCTGCGTCGCGGTGCCGTTCGCAAGGCCCGGCGCGCCACGCTTCGCGCATCCAACCGCGCGAACGTGCTCCCGGCGGCCGGGAGGAGGCAGCATGCACCTGATCACCACGGTCTACGCGCCGGTCCTTGCGCTCTCGGGACTCGTGCTTCTCCTGGGCGTGATCGCCTGGGCGCGCGACGCCAGGGCCGGAGACCCGGTCGTGGACCACGCGCGCCGCGTATCGCGTGTGCGACAGTTCGCCGCCGCGGGCCGGCGCGCCGAGGTGCTGGCGGCGTCCGGTGTCGTGGCGCGCGTCCGGAGGCGGCCGCAGCGGCGGATCGTGGGGTGGGTGACCGTCCGCGCGAGCCTCCGCGCGATCGCACATCGCGTCGATGGCGCGGTCGGGTCGGCCGCGGCGGGAGCCCGGGCGGCCGGTCGCCGATCGCAGGCGCGCATGTCGCAGGCCCGCAGCCGGGGGGCGGCGAGTTCGTACGGACGGTCGCCGGGCACGACGTGGGCCTCGGGAACCGCCGCGGTGGCGCGCGGGTCGCGCATCGCCTGGCGCCGGCTGTCGGACGCAGCGGTCCGTGCGGACGCCGCGGCGGTTGCGGCCCAGCGGAAGCTGGTCGGGTCCGTGGAGGAGTGGGCCGCGAGCGTTCGCGCACGAGCGCGCGACGGCGCACGAACCGACGGGGCACGAACCGACGGCGCACGAACCGACGGCGAACGAACCGACGGGGCACGAAGGCCCGCGCCCCGCGGGATCCACCTTCCCACGACGGCCGAGATCGAGGCGGCCATCCGCGATGCCGAGGCTGCGGTTCGCGACCGCGTCGTCGCGCCGCACGTCTCCGAGACGTCCAACACGCGGATTGCGGTCGACGAGGCCGTCGTGGCCGGTCCGCGCGGCACGCGCGCCGGGACGATCCCCGCCGACGTACTCTCCGCCGAAGGCGATCGCCCCAACTCCCGCTGACGCCGATCGGCCCATTCCGCGGCGGGCGCCGCTGACCCCTGCGCGTCCCGTGGGTTCACGCAGCGGCGGACGCCGACGGCGAGACCCCCGCTCAGGCCGGCGCCGCTTGCGGCGATTCGCTCGCGCCGTCGCACGCGGTCGGACGATCCTTGACATAATCCTGCCGGCGGCTGTTCCAGTTTCACGTCCGCCGCCTCCTCACCCACAGCTCGGGGCGCAGATGACGGACCTTCCTGCACGGTGACGACCGAGGAGACCACCACGACGCGGGGCGCGACCCCGGCGGAAGCGCCGTCCCCGACCAGGCTCGGCCGCCGCAACGAGCGGCTGATGATGATCGGGGTCGTGGGCTACAGCATCCTCGTCGTCCTCCTGATGTTCTTCCGCGGCGTCGAGATCACGCCCGACGTCATGGCGGTGGCGTTCGGTCTGGGCGCAGTGATCCTCGGTCGCGGCCGGCTCTTCCTGCGCGACTGGCTCCCGTTCGTCGTCCTGTTCCTGGCGTACGAGCTCATGCGCGGCCTGGCGGACAACGTCGGGCTGCCGGTCCACATCACCGACATGGTGACCGCCGAGCGGCTCGTCGCGCTCGGGCACATCCCGTCGCAGATCCTGCAGGATGCCTTCCACCCGGCGCACGGCGTCGACATCGTCGCCGAGTTCGCGACCGTGGTGTACATGCTCCACTTCGCGCTGCCGCTCGTGACCGGCTTCATCCTGTGGGTCTGGCGCCGTAGCCACTACTACGACTTCGTGGCGGCGCTGATCCTGCTGAGCCTGGTGGGCTTCGTGACGTTCGTGCTGATCCCCACCGCACCGCCCTGGTACGCGGCCCAGGTCGGGGCCCTCAACGGCCCGAACGGCCACCCCGTCATCTCGTATCTCAAGCCGGGCGCGTTCGACACGCTGGCGAACTTCTTCGGGTTCAAGTCCGACTACATCTACACCTACGTGTTCTACGACGTGAACCCGAACGGGTTTGCGGCGTGGCCGTCGCTCCACGTCGGCTATCCGTTCCTGTCGTTCCTCGTGCTGCGGCGCGCGTTCGGCAAGATCGGCTGGATCGGCTTCATCTACACGCTGCTCGTCGCGTTCTCCGTGATGTACACCGGCGACCACTGGCTCATCGACGCGATCGGCGGCGTCTCGTACGCCTACGTCTCCTACTACGCGATCACGCGCGCCTCCGTCGTCCAGCGCCGCCTCGCGGCACTGCGAGACGACACCCTCTCGACCGGCGGCATGGGAAGCTTCCGGGGGTGGGTGACGTCCCTGCCGTCGTCGGTCTCCTGGCCGATGCTCCTGCTCGGCATCGGCGTCGCACTCGCCGGCGTGAGCGGCGTCCAGGCCATGGAGCACTCGGGCGAGACGGCCACCTGGCTCTACCTCGTGCCGTGGGCGATCGTCCTCGCGGGCGTGTGGCTCATCGCGGTTGCCGTGCTCAGGCATCGCGCTCCCGCGCCCCGGACCGGGGCCGCCGTTGCGGTGCCGGCCGACGATCCCCCCGATCGCACCGATGCCCCGCCCCCGGAGGCGGCCGGGTGAGCACGATGGACGACCGCGGTTGCGTCATGCGATACGACGCGGCCCGGACGCGCGCCGGGAACGAGCGGCGGCGGCAGGGGCTGCCCGCGCCGGCCGAGGCGTCGCTTGGCGTCATCGGCGGCTCGGGCCTGTACGAGATCGAGGGGCTGGGTGACGTCGTCGAGGTCCGGCCCGAGACGCCCTACGGTCCGCCGTCCGATGCGCTCGTCGTGGGGACGCTCGGCAACACGCGCGTCGCGTTCCTTCCGCGCCACGGCCGGGGGCACCGCCTGACACCCTCCGAGGTCCCGTACCGCGCCAACGTGTACGCGCTCAAGCTGCTGGGCGTGGGCGAGGTCGTCGCGGTGTCGGCGTGCGGGTCCCTGAAGGAGGAGATCCGGCCGCGCGACGTCGTGGTCCCCGACCAGTTCATCGACCGCACGAAGAACCGGCCGGCGACGCTGTACGGGGGCGGGGTCGTCGTGCACGTCGCGTTCGCCGATCCCTTCTGCCCGACGCTCTCGGCCCGGCTCGCCGTCCTCGCCGAGGCCGTCTTCGAGCAGTCGGACCGCGAGGCCGGCGTGGCGGGCACGGACGTGGCGCGGCGAGTGCATCGCGGCGGCACGTATGTCGCGATGGAGGGGCCGCAGTTCTCGACCCGCGCGGAGTCGAACCTCTACCGCAGCTGGGGAGCGAGCGTCATCGGGATGACGGGTCTCCCCGAGGCGAAGCTGGCTCGCGAGGCCGAGCTGTGCTACGGGATGCTCGCCTACGCGACGGACTACGACTGCTGGCACGAAGGCGAGGAGGCGGTGACCGTCGCCCAGGTCGTCGGGAACCTCGGCGCGAACGTCGCGTCCGCACGTTCGATCCTCACTCGGCTCGCGTCCGACGGACTGCCGACGCGCGACGCCTGCGGATGCGCCGCGGCCCTCGAGAACGCGATCCAGACCGACCCCGCCTCGCTCGACCGGGCGCGGGTGCGCGAGCTTTCGTTGCTCCTTGGCGGCCAGCTTCCGACCGACTGACGGGGGCGGAAGGCCGCCCCCGCCGCTGATCGACACCGCCGGCCTCCGGGCGCTGCTCGGCGACCCGGCGACCCGGATCGTCGACGCGCGCTGGTACCTCGGACGCCCCGGCGAAGGGCGCGCGGCGTACGAGCGCGGGCACGTCCCGGGGGCCATCCACCTCGATCTCGACGACGACCTCAGCGTGCCCGGCGGACCCGGCCGGCATCCGCTCCCCGATCCCGCGGCGTTCGCCCGGCGAATGGGCGGGGCGGGGATCGGGGTGGAGCACCGGGTGGTGGCGTACGACGACGCCGGCGGGTGGGTCGGTGCCCGGCTGTGGTGGATGCTCGAGCGGCTGGGGCACCCGTGGGTCCGCGTGCTCGACGGTGGGATCGGCGCGTGGATGGCGGCGGGGGGCCCGCTCGTGACGGAGGTGCCGGCGTGGCCCGAGGCCAGCTTCGAGCCACGGTCCGGCTGGTCCGGCACGATCGATCGTGACGAGCTCCGCCGCCGGCTCGGGACGGTGGTGCTGCTCGACGCGCGGGCGGCCGCGCGATACCGGGGCGAGGTCGAGCCGATCGACCCGGCGGCGGGCCACATCCCGACGGCGTTGAGCGCGCCCTACGAGCAGAACCTCGGGCCGGACGGCCGCTTCCTGCCCGTCGAGGCCCTCGCGGCACGGTTCCAGGACCTCGGCGCGGACGGCACGACCGAGGTCGTGACGTACTGCGGGAGCGGCACGTCAGCGCTCCACCATGCGCTCGCGATGCGGCTGCTCGGGCTCCCCGATCCCACGCTGTACGTCGGCTCGTGGAGCGACTGGAGCACGGCGGGGTATCCCGTCGCGACGGGGCCCGAGCCGGGCGAGCCGGGATGATGGGCCGGGCGCGTCGGGGCCGAGTCCGCGTCCCGCTCCCGATCGCCGTGCCCGCGCACGCCGCCGCCACCCTGCTCCGGCCCGGCGACACCGTCGCCGTCCACCGGCCTGGTCATCCCGACCGGCGCCGCCGGATCGCCGGTCCCGTCACCGTCCTGGCGGCCAGGCCGGCCTCGCGACGACCCTCCCGCCCGCGGCAGCTCCGCTCGTGGCCGCGTGCTCGTCGGGACGGTGCACGGCGTCGTCGAAGTGTCCGTCGGCTGACGGTCCCCGGTTCCTCCAGGGGCCGCCTGTCGCGCCGCCTCCGATCACGCCGGGTGGGTTGACGCCGGCTCGCGCCCGCGCTTCAGCGCGCGCTCGACCCGCCGGCGACAGCGGGCAGGACGTGCACGACGCCGTGCGCCGGGACGGGCGTGGACAGGTCGGCCGGATGCGTGTCGACGAACACGTTGATGTACTCGCGGAGGGCCGGACCGGGCACGCAGAGCCGGTCACGCATCCCCGGCCACCGCGCGTCGAGCGCGTCGATCACCTCCGCGACCGTCGACCCGTCGACGGACACCCGGCGGTCCGCGCCCGGGAACAGCGCGACCAGTGAGCGCGGCAGGACCACGGTCACCATCTCGTGGTCGTCCCCGCCATCAGGCGGGCACGACGGCCGTCTCGACCGAGTAGATCGGCGGCAGGAGATCCGCGATCCGGCTCCAGTGGGCGCCCTCGTCGCGGCTCGCGAACACCTGTCCCGTGTTCGTGCCGAAGTAGATGCCGAAGGGATCGAGCGTGTCGACGGCCATCCCCTCGCGGAGCACGCCGAGGTACGCGCCATCCTGCGGGAGCCCGTCCCGCAGGTCGCGCCACGTCCGCCCCGCGTCCGACGTCGTCCACACCGCCATCCGCCCGTCGGGCACGAACCGGCCCTGCTCCGCACCGTTGAGCGGGATGCTGAAGACGGTCTCGGGATCGCGAGGATGCGCGACCATCGGGAACCCGAAGGTCGACGGGAGGCCGTCGTCGAGGCACAGCCACGACTTCCCGGCGTCGTCGCTGCGGTACGTCCCGCAGTGGTTCTGCTGGTAGAGGCGATCCGGCATCCCCGGTGCGAGCGCCATCTTGTGGACGCACTGGCCGGTCTCGGGGTATTTCTCGGGCATGTAGTCCGCCCGCACCCCGCGGTTGCGCGCCTCCCACGTGGCGCCCCCGTCCTCCGTCGCGAAACAGCCCACGGAGGAGATCCCGACCCACATCCGATCGGGGTGCTCCGGATGCGCGAGCACCGTGTGGCAGATCAGGCCACCGTTGCCCGGTTGCCAGCCCGGCCGCGTGGGGTGATCGCGCAGGCCCGAGACGTGTGACCAGGTCGCGCCGCCGTCGCCAGACCGGAACAGCCCAGCCGGCTCGACGCCCGCGTACAGCGCACCGTGGGCCGGCGTGATGTGCCAGACCGAGCGCAACGGAGCTTCGTCGGGCCCGTAGTTGAGCCCCGCGCTCGAGTGCGTCCAGGTCTCGCCGAGGTCGTCGCTGCGCCACACGGCGGCGCCGAACCACGGGTTGCCACCGCCCGCGTACACCGCCCCCGTCGCCGGATCGTGACAGATGTGGTTGATCGGCCAGCCCTCGCACAGCGGCCCGCGGACCTGCCACGCGTCCGACGTGCCCGCGCCTTCCTCGAGGATGAAGGCGCCCTTCTTCGTCCCGACCAACAGGAGCACACGCTCGTCCACTGACGCCCCCCTGACGTGCCGTCGCCGCCGGTTCGCCGCGCAGAAGCGCGGAGCGGCCGACGATAGCACGCGTCGCCCGGATCGGCGGGGGCAGCGCAACCCGGCGCCGGCCGCGGGCCCGTTCCGGCACGAGGCCGGCGGGCGCCCTCAGCTCGCGATCGAGACCGGCAGCGGGGCGTCCACGTCGGGCGCCGCCAGGTCGAGCTCGTCGAGCGCGCGCAGGCCACCGCGGGGCCTCCCCGCGCTCGTGGCGCCGGTCATCGCGTCGCCGAGGGTGTAGTAGCGCCGGTAGTCGGCCGGGGACATCGAGCTGTACCGGTAGAACACCTTGTAGAACTGGTGGATGTTCGTGTAGCCGACGATCCGCGCGATGTCGCAGACGTTGACGTCGGTTCCGAGGAGGAGCCGCCGGGCCTCCGCGAGCCGGACGTTCGTCAGGTATTCCTTGAAGCCGACGTTCGTCACCTCCTTGAAGAGGTGCCGGACGCGCGACGGGCTGACGTGCACGAACGCGGACACGTCCTCGAGCGTCACGTTCTCCCGGAAGTGGTCCTCGACGTAGCACAGGACGGGGCGGACCTGCTCGAGCCGGTCCGCATCCCCGAGGCCCTGGCCGATCGCGGCCGGCCGCCAGTCGCTGACGAGGAGGCCGAGCACGCGGCGGAGGTTCGCGTCGAGGAGATGGCGATCCGCTCGTTCGCGGCGCTCCCACGTGACCCGCAGATCCTCGAATGTGTCCGCGAGTTTCGCGGCGAGGGGCGTTCCGTGCCGGATCGGGTTCGACAGCGCGCTCTGCCTCGTGAACGGGGCCAGGTACTCGGCATCGAACGGCCGGGACCCGGGCGGCGCGATGAGCTCGGGCAGGAACAGCA
This sequence comes from Chloroflexota bacterium, assembly GCA_021785175.1. Taxonomy (GTDB): domain Bacteria; phylum Chloroflexota; class Limnocylindria; order Limnocylindrales; family CSP1-4; genus JAJYNJ01. The sequence continues at coordinate 59,568 of JAJYGH010000081.1, forward strand.
GGAGCTGGAGCCGCAGCGGGTCCGGCCCGTCGGTGACCGCGACGTGTGGCTCGGAGTAGTCGACCACGACGACGTCGCCGGGCTCGACCGGGACCGGGCGTCGCCCGAACAGGAACCGTCCCGTCCCCTCCAGGCACAGCGCGATCTCCATGTAGTCGTGCCAGTGCAGCCGCGCCTCTTCCTCGGACGTCTGGTAATCGAGAATCGATAGAGGAAAGTCGCGGTCGAGCGGGTAGTGCCAGACGTAGACGGCCACGTGGAGGACGCTCCTCGGTCACGATGCCCCGCGGGACCAGCGGGGCCACGGTCGCGACCGATCATCGGGCCTTTCGGCGGACAGCAGGAGGGCCGTTCGGCCCGAATCGCCCACGCGAAGGTGGGGTGCCGGGCTGCGGCAGCCGGTCCTGCCAGTTTCTCGGCCAGATGTGACATTGCCGCCTCGTTCGGCGAGCCGCAGATTGGGGTGAGGGGATCGAGTGATCGCTCGCCGCGCTGCCCCGATTCGCGCGCGGCGACGGATGGGAGAGACGATGGCCGTGCCGTTCCCGCACCTGTTCAGTCCGATCCAGCTCGGGAACATCGAGCTGCCGAACCGCGTCGTGCACGTTCCGACGGACATCAGCTCGTCACACGCGGATGGCGAGGTCAGCGAGCGGGACATCCACCATCACGCCGACATCGCGCGCGGCGGCGCCGGCTTCATCATCGTCGGCGCGACCACGCCCGACGCGAAGACCGGTCGCCCGACGGTGACCTGCCTGGTCGCGGACGGCGACAACTACATCCCCGGGCTCGCGCGCCTGGCCGAGAGCATGCACCGCTACGGCTCGAAGTGCGCCGTGCAGCTCCAGCACCCGGGCCGGCAGTGCGCGATCCCGCGCTACAACACCCTCGGGGCGAACGACCGCGTCATCAAGATCCCGTGGTCGGCCGGGCACGAGATCGTCTACGAGAACGCGGAGGAGAAGGGGAAGCAGATCCGCGAGGCGTCGATCACCGAGATTCTCGACCTGGTGGACATGTTCTCCGAGGCCGCGTGGCGCGTGAAGCAGGCGGGTTTCGACGCGGTGGAGCTCCACGCCGCGCACGGCTACCTGCTCTCCGAGTTCATGAGCCCGGTCCTGAACCGCCGGACGGACCGGTTCGGGGGAACGCTCGAGAACCGGATGCGGTTCACGCTCGCGGTCGTCGACCAGATCCGGAAGAAGTGTGGGAAGTCGTTCCCGGTGCTCGTGCGGTACTCGTTCGAGGAGTTCGTGCCGGGCGGGCGCACGCTCGAGGAGGGTGTCGAGATCGCGCGGATGCTCGAGCAGGCCGGCTGCGCGGGAGTCGACATCAGCCAGGGGATCCAGGAGAGCGCGGGCGCGGGCTTCGACCCGATGCAGTACCCGCAGGGCTGGGCGACGTACGCCGCCGAGGCCGTCAAGAAAGCGGTCCGCATCCCGGTCATCACGAGCCACTCGCTGCGCGACCCCGAGTACTGCGAGCGGATCCTGGCCGAGGGCAGGACCGACCTCGTGGGCCTGTCGCGCCAGCTGCTCGCCGATCCATACTGGCCTGTGAAGGCACAGCTGGGACGCCTCAAGTCGATCCGGAAGTGCATCTCCTGCCTTGGCGGATGCTGGCAGGAATCGCTGATGGCGAAGCACGAGATCCAGTGCTCGATCAACGCGGCCTGCGGAAACCCCGAGTTCGCGGAGATGCGCCGGACCGGCAAGCCCGTCCGGGTCGCGGTCGTCGGCGGGGGCCCGGCCGGCATGGAGGCGGCGCGCATCGCGACCGAGCGCGGGCACCAGGTCACGCTGTTCGAGCAGGCCGGCGAGCTCGGCGGCGGGATGCTGTACGTGTGCCTGGTGCCGGGCAAGGAGAAGATGCGCTGGTACCTGGACTGGATCCGGGACCAGCTGCTCGACCTGCAGGTCGACATCCGCCTCAACCATGCCCCGACCGTCGACGAGCTGCGCGAGTACGACGTCGTCCTGAATGCGACGGGCGCCGAGTCGTACGTGCCGGAGGTGCACGGCCGTGCGGACCTCGTCGTGCCGTTCGAGGACGCCATGGCGTGCCCGAAGGTCGCCTGCGAGTGCCACCCCGGCGGCCGCCGGCTGACGAAGCTGGGGCAGCGCGTGCTGCTGTGGGGCGACCACTACGCGGCCACCGACACGGCGGCGTTCCTCGGCGCGCACGGCAAGGAGGTGACGATCGTCACCGAGAACCGCGAGTTCGCGGCCGAGACAGAAGTCATCCACATGTACGTGCTGCGCAAGCGGTTCGCGCAGGGCGACGCCGAGGTGCTCGCGTCGCGGCCGTACAAGCACGCGGTGACGGTGCTGACCGGGACGCGCGTCCTGGAGATCCGCGACGGCGGCGAGGTCGTGCTGGAGGACCGGGACTTCAACCAGGCGACGGTCGAGGTCGACACGGTCGTGAACTGCCACACGCGCTCCAAGGTGGGCCTGTTCCAGGAGCTGCGGGCGGCGGGCATCCACGTCCTCAACGCGGGCGACGCGGTCCGGCCGCGGAACCTGTACCACGCGGTGCACGAGGGCAGTGCGTTCGGGCTCGCGGTCGACGAGCACATGCTGTTCAACCCGAACCACGCCATGATCAACAACCTGCCGATCGACGTTCTGAGCCAGCTGACGCGACCGGAAGGGCCGGCGTATTCGCGGGTCCTGATGGAGGAGCAGCTCCGACAACTGACGCCGACGGTCGCCGCAGGGTCCAGGGGGCACTCGAACGGCGAGCGTTGACCGCTCGCCGGGCAGATCTCGGACGCGGGACGAGGGCCGGCCTTCCCCACGCCGGCCCCGTTCCGGTCCTTGTCACCGGAGCCCGCGGTTCGGCCCGTTCCCGGATCGGGCGCCGCCGTCTGCGGTCGTGCCGGCGATGGCGCCCGGCCCCGGACGCCCCGGCCACGACGGTGCCGCCGGGCCACGAAGGTGCCGTCGGGTCCGGCGCCGTAACCTGAGCCCGTGGCCATCCTCGCCCTCAAGCTGGTCCTCACGCCGCTGCTGATCGGCGGCGCGAGCCTGGGTGCACGCCGCTGGGGCCCGCTGATCGGCGGGTGGCTCGTCTCGCTGCCGCTGACCTCCGGTCCGGTCGCGCTGTTTCTCGCCCTCGACCGCGGGCCGGCGTTCGCCGCCCAGGCCGCGGAAGCCTCGGTGGCGGGCAACATCGCGATCGTCGCGTTCTGTCTCGCATACGCCGGTGTCGCGCACCGGGCCGGATGGCCGGTGGCGATCGCGGCCGCGGGCGCGGGCTGGCTCGCGGCCGCACTCGCGCTCCAGCCGGCTCTCGCGCTGCCGGTGGGCCTGGTGTTCGCGCTGTCCGTGGCGGTCCTGGCGCTCGGCCTGCGATTCATGCCGGCTGGCAGGCGCTCCGCGATGCCTGCGGCGCCGCCTTCGTGGGACCTCCCGCTGCGCGTCGCCGTGGGCACGGGCGTCGTTGTCGCGCTCACGGCCGCGGCGCCGGCGCTCGGATCGTCGGCGAGCGGCCTGCTCGCGATGCTCCCCGTCATCGCCACAGTCATCGCGACGTTCACACACCGGCGCAACGGGCCCGACGAGGCGATCGGCGTGCTCCGCGGGGTCGTCACCGGCCTCTTCGGGACCGCGGCGTTCCTGGCGGTTGTGAGCGCGTCGATCGTGCCGCTCGGCGTCGTGGCCTCGTTCGCGGCGGCGATCGCGACGGTGGCGCTCGTGCAGTCCTTTGCGCTGTCCTCGCTCCGGCGGCAGGGTGCCGGGACCGCCGTGCGAGAGGTCGGAGCCTAGGAAGAGCGGCGGGGCCGAGACGGTCGCGTCCGCTCGCGCGCTCAGGACTCCAGGTCGATTCGCTCCGGGTGCGCGTACACGTTGAAGCCGTCGCCCCGCAGGAACCCGATGAGCGTCATGCCGAGGCGATCCGCGGCCTCGACCGCGAGGTCGGTCGGCGCCGAGACGGCGCACGTCACGGGAATTCCGGCCATCGCCGCCTTCTGCACGATCTCGAAGCTGACGCGCCCGGAGACGAGCAGCAGCGACGCGTGCAGCGGGAGCCGCCGGCCGATCGCCATCGACCCGACCAGCTTGTCGAGCGCGTTGTGCCGCCCGACGTCCTCGCGGACGCCCTGGGGCCGGCCATCGGCGTCGAACAGCCCTGCGGCGTGGAGGCCTCCCGTCGCGTCGAAGGCCGCCTGCGCCGCGCGCAGGACCGGCGGCAGCGCGAGCACGGTCGTCCGGGTGACGGCCGGCCCCGGTGGCAGGAGATCGCAGCGGGTCTCGACGTCGTCGAGCGACGCCTTCCCGCAGATCCCGCAGCTCGCGGTCACGGCGAAGTGGCGGCTGGCGGTCCGCGAGGCATCGAACGCGCGGGCGAGGCGGACGGTCACGACGTTGTCGGGGCGGGCGACGACGGCGGGGTCGGCGAGATCGAACCCGACGATCTCGTCGGGAGCGACGAGCCCCTCCGTGACGAGGAACCCCGCCGCGAGTTCCTCGTCGTGGCCCGGCGTCCGCATCGTCACCGCGACGTCGACAGGCTCCTGCCCGGGGCCTGCGGCACGGATCTCCATCGGCTCCTCGCCCGCGAGCGCGTCCGGGCGGTTCTGCACGATGGGGCCGCGGACCGCGAGCGTCCGGATTCCGATGATGTCGCGACCGGGTGAGGAGAGCCCTGGATGCACGGCGTGCCTCGGGATGCGTGGCCGGAGCGGGCCAGGCGCGTCACCGGTCGCGCGGCTGCCGCGACCGACCCCGGGACTATAGCGCTCCGTCGCCGCCGGTCCACCCAGGGGGCCGGTCCTCCTAGACTTGGCCGCGATGCCGCGCCTCGTGACCGCCATGCGCCGCGTCGCCCCGCTCCGCGAGGGCGGCTCGCGCCCCGCGATCGTCGAGGCTGACGATGACGGGCTCTACGTCGTGAAGTTCCGCCTGGCCGCGGCTCCGTCGAGCTCCGCGGGCTCGTGAACCCCGCGGCCCGCTCCCCGATCTCTGCCGTCGTCTTCGACCTCGGGGGCGTCCTGATCGACTGGGATCCCCGCCACCTGTACAGGCGGCTGTTCGCCGGCGACGAGCAGGCGATGGAGGCGTTCCTCGCGACCGTCTGCACGCCCGAGTGGAACGCCCGCCAGGACGCCGGCCGGCCCTGGGCCGAGGCCGTCCGCGAACTCGTCGGGCTCCACCCGGACCGGCGGGCGCTCATCGTCGCGTACCACGAGCGCTGGGAAGAGATGCTGGGGGGCGCGATCGAGGGCACGGTGGCCGTCCTCGGGGACCTGCGCGAGGCCGGGGTCGCCTGCTACGCGCTCAGCAACTGGTCCGCCGAGACGTTCCCCATCGCTCGGGAGCGCTTCGGGTTCCTCTCCTGGTTCGAGGACATCGTGATCTCGGGCGATCTCCGGACGATCAAGCCCGACCCCGCGATGTTCCGCGTGCTGCTCGAGCGCCACGCACTCCGGCCCGACCGCACGGCGTACGTCGACGACACGCCGGCCAACGTCGAGGCCGCGGAGCGGATCGGGCTCATCGCCTTCCGCTTCCGCGATCCGTCCGCGCTGCGGCGCGAGCTCGTGGCAATGGGGCTGCCGATCTGCTCCTGACCGTCCTGTCGCGCGCCGCGGTGCGTGAGCGGGGTGCCGCGGTGGGTTGCGCGGTCCTATGATCGGCCGAGGGAAGCTGGAGGGGGCCGGAGCCGGGCCCCGCACCGACCGGCGCGGACGTTCGATCGACCAGACAGGAGCGGAATGCGTGGGAATGAACGCGCTCCCCGCGCCGGGGCCGCGTGCCGCCGTGCCGGGCCTGGCGGAGCAGACGTTGTGAGCGGGCAAACTGCCGGCGGTGAGGCCGGTGCACTGGGCGGACGGATCCGCGTCGGCGTCGCCGGGAGCGGGTTCATCGGAGAGACGCATCTCGCGGCGTGGACGGCCGAGGGCGTGCCGGCGGTCGTGTACGACGTGGACGCGGGCCGGGCGGCCGATCTCGCCGGGCAGTTCGGCGCGGCCACGGCCGCCTCGCTCGAGGCGCTGTTCGCGGCGGTGGACGTCGTCGACGTGTGCACGCCGACCCACCTCCACGCCGGGATCGCGATCCAGGCGGCGAAGGCCCACCGCCACGTCATCTGCGAGAAGCCGATGGCGCGCACGCTGGCGGACGCCGAGGCCATGATCCTGGCTGCACGCGAGAACGGAGTCCGCCTGCTGGTCGGCCACGTCGTGCGGTTCTTCCCGGAGTACGTCGCGGCGCGCGACGCCGTGCTCACCGGGCAGATCGGCGATCCGGCCGTCCTTCGCCTGACGCGCGCCAGCTTCCGGCCGCGGCAGCCGGCGGGCCACTGGTTCTTCGACCACGCGAAGTCCGGCGGGATCGTCCTCGACCTGATGATCCACGACCTCGACTACGCGCGCTGGGTGGCGGGCGAGGTCGTCGCGGTCGAGTGCCGCTCGGCGATCGTCGAGCGCCCCGAGGCCGGCGTGGACCACGCCGTCGCGATCCTCACCCACGCGTCCGGCGCCATCAGTCACATCTCGGCGTCCTGGGCGTACGCGCCGCCCACGTTCCGCACGGCGTTCGAGATCGCCGGGTCCCGCGGTCTGATCGACCACGACTCCGCGCTCACGGCGCCCATCACGCCGTCGCTGCTGGCGGGTGCGGACGGCGCCGCAACCACCGCCCTGGCCGACACGTCGCTCAACGGCGACCCGTTCCGCCGCGAACTCGCGGAGTTCGCGCGGGCGATCGTCGACCGGACGACGACCCGCACGAGCGCGGAGGAGGCGCTCGCGACGCTCCGGCTCGCGCTCGCCGCCGACGCGTCGGCGCACGAGGGCGGCAGGGTGGTCCGGCTCCAGACAGCGGAGGCGGCGCGATGACCGCGCAGGAATCGACCGACGCGCGTGGCAGGGTCCGCATGGGCGTCCTCTCGATGGAGCACGTGCACGCGGGCTCCTACGTCCCGCTGCTCGCGGAGATCCCTGGTGCCAGCCTCGTCGGCATCTGGGATGCTGACCGCGCGCACGCCGAATCGGCCGCGTCGCCGGTCGGGGCGCGTGCCTTCGCGTCGGTCGCGGAGCTGCTCGGACAGGTCGACGCCGTCGTCGTGACCGCGCCCAACGCCGAGCACCGTGAGCTCGTCGAGCAGGCGGCGGCCGCAGGCGTCGACGTCCTGTGCGAGAAGCCGCTCGCCACCAGCGTCGCGGACGCGCGTGCGATCGTCGAGGCGTGCAACGGCGCCGGCGTGCGCCTCATGACTGCGTTCCCGTCCCGCTGGAACCCGGCGCTGCGCTCGCTCCGGACGACGATCGTCGCCGGAGGCCTCGGCGAGGTGGTGGCGCTGGAGGGCGTGAACACCGGTGCCATGCCCGACATCCACGCCGGCTGGTTCGTCGACCCCGCGCGCTCGGGCGGGGGAGCCATCACCGACCACGTCGTGCACCTGGCCGACCTGTACCGCTGGATGCTCGGCTCCGAGGTGGTCGAGGTCTACGCGGTGGCGAACCGCATCCTCCAGGAGCGATTCGAACGCGTCGAGACCGGTGGCCTCGTCTCGCTGCGGTTCGCGAACGGCGCGTTCGCGACGATCGACTGCAGCTGGAGCAGGCCGCGCTCGTACCCGACCTGGGGCGGCCTCTCCATCGCGGCGATCGGGACCGGCGGCGCGATCACCGTCGACGCCTTCAGCCAGCGCCTCCACCTGTACGGCACGCGGGAGGCGGGGGTCTCGTGGCCGGACTGGGGCCCGAACTCCGATCGGGCGATGCTCGAGGCGTTCGTCGACGCGGTGCGCGAGCGCCGCGAGCCGGCCGTGACGGGCATCGACGGGCTGCGCGCGGTCGAGATCGTCGACGCGGCGTACCGGTCGATCGAGGCGGGCGAGCCGGTGCGGGTGGAGGTGACGGGGATCGTCTCGGGCAGTGCGGAGACGCTCGCGGAGCTCCGGTAGCCGGCACCTGCCTGCGTCAGTTCCCGGGCTGCGGTGCCTCGGCCCGCGGGTGCGTCGTCCGGCCGCCGATCCCGAGCGCCTCGCGGACGATCCGCGCCTCCGTCGCGCGATGCGCCGCCTGGTATCCCTCGGCCGGTGCCGAGCGCTCGGGCCGCGAGACCTCGAGGATCGGGATGCCGGACGGGACGACTGTCCGCAGCTCCGGCACGATGAACTTCCGCGCCCCCATGTTGCGCGGCTCCTCCTGGGCCCAGACAACGGTCTCGAGGGATCGGTACCGGCGCAGGATCTGCCGTACCTCGCGTGCCGGAAACGGGTAGAGCAGCTCGACCCGGACGACGGCGGATCCCGGACCCGCGGCCGCAACATCGGCGGCCGTCAGCTCGTAGTACAGGCGTCCGCTGCACAGCACGACACGCCGGACGGCGTCGCGGTCCTGCGCGTGCCGGGGATCGTCGAGCACGGGCTGGAACGCGCCGCTCGTGAGGTCATCGAGGGTCGAGGTCGCCGCCGGCAGGCGGAGCAGCCCCTTGGGCGTCATCAGCACGAGCGGCCGGACCGCGCTCCGGAGCGCCTGGTCCCGGAGCAGGTGGAAGTACTGGGCGGGCGTCGTGCAGTTCGCCACGCGGATGTTCCGCTCGGCGCCGAGCGCGAGGTACCGCTCGAGCCGGGCGCTCGAATGCTCCGGGCCCTGGCCCTCGTAGCCGTGCGGGAGGAGCAGCGTGAGGCGGGACGTCAGTCCCCACTTCGCGAGGCCGGCGATGATGAACTGGTCGATGATGACCTCGCCGGCGTTCGCGAAGTCTCCGTACTGGGCCTCCCACAGCACGAGCGCATCGGGCGCCTGCACTGCGTAGCCGTACTCGAACCCGAGGCACGCGTACTCGGACAGCGGCGAGTCGTACAGCTCGAACGACGCCCGCGCCCCGTCGAGATGCCGGAGCGGGGTGTGTCGCGCACCGGTGCGGGCATCGTGCAGGACGAGATGGCGCTGCGAGAAGGTCCCGCGCTCGGTGTCCTGGCCCGTGAGGCGGACGGGGATGCCATCGAGGAGCAGGGAGCCGAAGGCCAGCTGCTCCGCGTGCGCCCACGCGATCCGTCCGCCCTCGGCCAGCGCATCGCGCCGCCGCTCGAGTTGCCGCAGCAGCTTGGGGTGCACCGAGAAGCCTTCCGGCCAGGCGTGCAGCTGCCGGTTGACGGCCCGGAGGGTCTCCGCGTCCACGTGCGGGACGTGTCGCCCGCCCGTGGCGTCGGCCGTGTCGCCTGCGCCGGCCCCGTCGGGCGCCACGAGGCTCGCCGCTGCACCGGTCGATGTCGCCGCCGCCGGCTCGCTCGCCGCCACGGCGTCTTCCGCCGCTTTCTCGGGCCGCTGCGCGCGCCGCCCGGGCCTCTGCAGGCGTTCCCGGATCTCCGCCAGCCGCCGCTCCGCCTCGCCGAGCGCGGCCTCGCCCCCCGCCTCGTCGACGACGCCATCCGCGGCCAGCTGCGCGAGGTACCGGGCCCGGACGGTTGGCTGCGCTCCGATCCGGTCGTACAGCAGCGGCTGCGTGTACGCGGGCTCATCCTCCTCGTTGTGTCCGCGTCTGCGGTACCCGACGAGGTCGACCAGGAAGTCGCCGTGGAACGTTCGGCGGTACGCCATGGCGAGGCGCACGGCGGAGAGGCACGCCTCCGGGTCGTCGGCATTGACGTGGACGATCGGGACGTCGAAGCCCTTCGCGACGTCGCTCGCGTAGCTCGTCGACCGACCGGCCGCGGGGTCGACGGTGAAGCCGAGCTGGTTGTTCGCAACGATATGGACGGTGCCGCCGGTTCCGTAGCCCGCCAGCCGGGCGAGGTTGAACGTCTCGGCGACGACGCCCTGGCCGGCGACCGCGGCGTCGCCGTGGACGAGCACCGCCAGCGCCAGCGTGGCGTCGCGCGGCGCCTCCGGGTCGGTGCGGTCGGTCTGCTCCGCGCGTGTCCGCCCCTCCACGACCGGGTCGACCGCCTCCAGGTGGCTCGGGTTGGGCGAGACCGACACCTGCACCGTGCCGGCCGCGGTCTCGTGCGTCCCCGTCGCGCCGCGGTGGTACTTCACGTCGCTGGTCTCATCGCTCGGCGCCTCGTCCGGCTCGGCCGCCGCGTGCCCGCGCTCGAACTCCGACAGGATGTCCGCGTACGGCACGCCGACGACGTGGGCCAGCACGTTGAGCCGGCCGCGGTGGGCCATGCCGATCTCGACCGCGTGGGTCCCCGACTCGGCCGCCTCCTCGATGACCCGATCGAGCATCGGCACGAGCACGTCGAGCCCCTCGATCGAGAAGCGCTTCTGCCCGAGGTAGGCGCGCTGGAGGAACAGCTCGAACGCCTCGACGGCCGTGAGGCGCTCGAGGAGTCGCCGCCGCTCGCCTGCCGGCGGCTGTCTCCGGAACTCGGCGGACTCGACCGCCCGCCGCAGCCATGTGCGCTCCTCCGCGCTCGCGATGTGCTCCACCTCGAACGCCATCGTCCCGCAGTAGGTCTGCCGGAGCGCGTCCAGCACCTCCCCGAGCGTCCCACCGGGGACGTGGACCCGGAGGACCGACGCGGGGACGCGGCGGAGCGCTTCCGCGTCCAGCCCCCATGTCTCGGGATCGAGCGACGGATCTCCCGGCGGTTCGGATCCGAGCGGATCGAGGTGTGCCGCGCGGTGTCCGAACTGGCGGTACGAGCGGACGAGCGCCATCGCGCCGGCAACGTCCCGAAGCTCGGCCATGTCCGCGGCGGGGCCTGGTGTCGGCGCCGCGGACGAGACGCGCGTCTCTGGGCCAGGGGAGGCGGGCGCTGCGGCGGCCGGGGAAGGGGCCGCGGCGGCCATCGGTCCGGGGATTATGGCTCCCGCCTGGGCCGTGCCTGCCGAGGGCACCCCGAGGCTCTCCGCGATCGAGTCGTAGAAGCCATCGGCACCCTGCAGCAACTCGTCGAGCGTCCGCAGGAACCGGCCGGATTCCGCCCCCTGGATGACCCGGTGGTCGTACGTGCTCGTCACCGTCATGACCGGTCCGCCGGCCACGTCGCGGATCGCGCCCGTCGCGATGATCGATCCCTGACCCGCCATGAGCCGCGGGACCGACGCCGTCGTCCCGAGCGTGCCCGGGTTCGTCAGCGTGATCGTGCCGCCGGCCAGGTCGTCGGCGGCGAGACGGGCCGCCCGCGCGCGCTCGATCAGGTCGTCGTAGGCGGCGAGGAATTCGGCGAACTCGAGGTCCGCGGCATCGCGGATGACGGGCACGACGAGGAACCGTCCCTCGCGCCCCTCGACGTCGACCGCGAGCCCGAGGTTGACGTGGCCGGGCTGCAGCCGATGCGGCCGGCCGTCGACATCGCGGAACGCCGAGATCATCGTCGGGTGGATCGCCGCGGCCTGGGCGACCGCGTACGCGACGAGGTGCGTGTACGAGATGCGCCGCGGCGCGAGCGCGGCGTTCAGGGCGATGCGGGCATCGCGAAGGGCGGCAACCGGCACGTCGCGGAACGACGTCGCGGCGGGGACCGAGAGACTCTCCTGCATGTTCGCTGCCAGTCGCGCGGCGATGCCCCGGATCGGCGCGGTCCCATCACCATCGCGCGCGGAACCATCCCGGACCGTGAACGGCGAGGTGGTTCCCGCCGCCTCGGAGCGCGTCTCGCTGCCGTGGGGCCGTTCGCGGCCGTGTTCGATGCTGGTCACCTGAGCGGACGAGCCTAGCCGCATCCCGTGGAACGTGCAGCGAACGGCGCACGCGGGCTGGATCCCGACCTGGTTCTCGGCGTCCGGTGCGGCCGCGCGGCCTCAGTTCGCGGGCTGCCGGGGCTCCGGGAGCGCGTCGGCGATGCGGCGCAGCAGCCAGACGGCCGTGCGGCGCGCCGCGATGTTGAGCAGCGCGCGGTCCACCGCGACGCCCAGATCCCCGCCCGGCGGCGCGTACTCGCCGTCGAGTACCAGCGAGTCGGCGGTGCGCGTGAGCGTGCCGGCGAAGACGGGGAACAGCGGCGCGAGGGTCGCGGCCTGCCAGCCGATCTGGACGTGCCACCCGTTGCGCGTGACCTGCACCGCGCCGAGGTCCACGTACGCGGCCTTGCGGAACACCGCGCGGTCCCTGTTTCCTCCCGCCGCCATACCCAGGTCGACCTGGAAGCGCCGCCCGGTCGCGGCCAGATCGGGCGTCCCGTCCGGCATGCGCTCGGCGGAGACCCGCTCGCCCAGCCACGGCAGCTCCTCGCCGGCCATCGTCCGCGCCTCAGACGGCGCGGCTGGGTCGACCGGCTGCACGAGCCGGAGGTGGACGGTCGCCGGCTGCGCCAGAGCGATGGGCTGAACGCTGATCATGGGTGAATGCTCGCGCCTCGCGCGCGCGGCGGCAGCGGCCGGGTGGCCGGCTTTTGGCGGTAGCCCGAACCGGGACGGCTCTACCCTGTCGGGTAGGGGCGCGGTGCCGTAGGGGTGGCCGCGGCGCTCAGTGCGCCAGCACCGCGGACAGCGCCGTGACGACGCGTCCGAGGTTGTCCCGCGTGAAGCCAGCGACGTTCACGCGTCCGGCTCCGACCACGTAGACACCGAACTCCCTCCGGAGCCTCGCGACCTGCTCCTGGTCGAGGCCCAGCAGGGCGAACATGCCTCGCTGTCCGCGGAGTGGCTCCCAGTCGCCGGGGAGGGCGGACGCCTCGAGCGCATCGACGAACGCCGCACGATTGCCCCGGATCCGCGCGCGCATTCCCGCCACCTCGAGCTCCCAGTCGTCGCGGAGCGCCGGGTCGCAGAGGATCGTCTCGACGATCTGGGCGCCGTGGGCCGGCGGGTTCGAGTAGTTCGCCCGGATCGCGATGCGGACGTGGGTCAGCGCCGCCTCCGCTCGCTCGGCATCGCGCGCGACGATCGTCAGCGCGCCGACGCGCTCGGCGTACAGGGCGAAGTTCTTCGAGAAGCTCGAGCAGACCAGGAATTCGAGGCCGGCCTCGGCGAGGATCGCGATCGAGGCCGCGTCCTCGCGGATGCCGTCGCCGAACCCCTGGTAGGCGAAGTCGACGATCGGCAGCAGGTCCCGTTCGACGGCCACGTTCCCGATCGCACGCCACGTCGCGGCGTCCGGGTCGATGCCGGTGGGGTTGTGGCATGCAGCGTGGAACAGCACGACGTCGCCAGGCTCGGCGGTCCGGAGCGTCGCGAGCATCGCGTCCGCGTCGAGCCGCCGTCCCGTCGCGTCGAGGTACGGGTAGGTCCGCACGTCCATCCCGGCGAGCCGGAAGAGCTGCGGGTGGTTCGGCCACGTCGGCTGGCTCAGCCAGATCGTGCGGGGATTGCCGGTCTGCAGGAGGAAGTCCGCGGCGACCCGGAGCGCGCCCGTCCCGCCGGGCGTCTGCGCGGTGACCGCGCGACCCGCGGTCGTGACCTCGTGCCCGATCGGGAAGAGGAGGGACCGCACCGCCGCGCCGTACGCGGCGCGCCCCTCGATCGGCAGGTATGTCCGCGACCCGGCTGCCTCGAGGATGCGCCGCTCGGCCGCAAGCACCGACGGCAGCACGGGCGTTCGCCCGGTCTCGTCCACGTAGACGCCAACGGCCAGGTTCACCCTGGACTCGCGGGGGTCGGACCGAAACGCCTCCGTCAGGCCCAGGATGGGGTCGGGCGCGGCGGGATCGAGGGCGCGTGATGGCAGCGGCATGAGCGTGTCTCCGGGTGTCGTCTGGACGTGTGGAGACTGTACCGCCCGCGGACGGTCGCGTCCGGGTCGGGGGACGGACCGCGGGAGAGCAGCGGCGGGTGGTCTCGTCGCGGACGGACTTCTGTCAGGGGACGGCCGTTGTCAGGGGATGGCCGTTGTCAGGTGACGGCCGTCCACCGTGCGGAGCGCACGGTCCGAGCGGGCGTGTCTTCCGGCTCGACTGCTTCTGTCTCGGCGGCTTCCGCCTCGGCCGCTCCATCTGCCTCGGCTGCCTTGGCCGCTTCCCGCCTGTGCCCCGTGGGTTCCGCATGCGCCGGCGCCCGTGTCGCGGCCTCACCCGGTCGTTCGGCCGGGCCCCGCGTCACGCGCTCCGAGAGCACGATTGCGCCCAGGCTGGCGAGGCGACGCCGTACCGCCGCCAGCTCTTCCGGGAAGACCTCGACGAGCAGCACGCCCCCGGCCGGCGAGACCACGATCCGCTCGTCGTCACGCGAGATACCAAGCAGCTCGACCAGCGCCTCGCGGGCGGCGCGTCCGAGCAGCGGATCCTGGAAGGTGACGACGAATTGATGCATACGAACCCGGCGCCTGGATGCTCTCGCGTCCGCACGCCGGCTCCTGCCTTCGAGGGGCGACCACGTGCCGGACATTGTCGACTCCCCGGTTCGGCGCGTCGTCACCCGGTCTGCGTACCCGGAGTTGAGGAGACACGACAACGGCGGACGCGGTGTTACACCGGCGTGACGCGGCACCCTGGGCGGCGTCGGCAAGGCGGTTCGCAAGGCGCGCTGGCCCGAAGTGGCAGGCGCGCCAGTACCTTCGGTGCAGTGTCGCGAGCGCTCGCAGACGGTACGGTCGGGCCATGTCGCGGCTCCGCGCGGTGGCCCCGCTGCTCCCGGCCGCCGTCCTCGCCATTCTCGCCCTCGCAGTCGCCGTTGCCGGATCTGCCCCGGGGGCCGCTGCCGTCCTCGCATTCGCGACGGTCGGATCGCTCGTCGGCACGGCCGCGACCGCCGTGTCCGCCCGTGCCGACGCGGTCGCCCTGCGCCGGCGCCTCGCTGCGCTCGCCGACGGGTCGGCGACGCCGGAGCTCGCCAGTCCGTGGTACGGGCCGCTCGCCCCGGTCGCGCGCGGCCTCGTCGACGCGGCCGCCGCGTTCCACGCCGCGCAGGAGGCCGCAACGGTGGACCGCCTCACGCACGTGCTCAACCGGCCGGCGATGATCGAGCGCTTGTTCGAGGAGGTCGATCGGGCCACTCGCTACGGGCGGCCGCTTTCGCTGGCCTTCGTGGATCTGGATCACTTCAAGACGGTCAATGACACGCACGGCCACGCCGTGGGCGACGTGGTCCTCCGGGGCGTGGCCGCGGTGTTCCTCGAGAACCTGCGCGACATCGACGTCGTCGGGAGGTACGGCGGCGAGGAGTTCGTGATCGTGCTGCCGGAGACGCCGATCGGCGAGGCGATGGCGGTCGTCGAGAAGCTCCGGCTGCTGATGCTCAAGCAGCGGTTCCGCGCGGGGGATGGGACGGAGCTCACGGTCTCGATCTCGATCGGGCTCGCGGGCGGCCATGGCACGCGGCTGCGGGCCGAGGACCTGATCCGTGACGCGGACGCCGCGATGTACTCGGCGAAGGCTCTCGGCCGCAACCAGGTCTACGTGTTCAGCGAGCCCGATGACGACGCGCGGATCCCTCGCGCCCCGATCTCCCCGGCGGGACGGGCCAAGGCGGCCGAGGTCGGGATCACGGCGCGCCAGGCGGCGGAAGCCGCGCTGTCCGCGGCGGTCTCGCCGCTGCCGCACTACCGCGGCAAACCGTCGTCGCTGATCGCGGCGATCGCGGTGCGTCTGGCCCGTGAGCTCGGCCTTCCCGAGCAGGAGGTCGAGCGTGTCCGCGTCGCCTCGCTCCTGCACGACATCGGGAAGGTCGCAGTGCCGGAGCAGATCCTGGAGAAGCCGGGGCCGCTGACCACGGACGAGTGGCAGAGCGTGGTGCAGCATCCGCGGATCGGTCAGGCGATCATCGACCAGGTCGGCGCCGTCCGCGACGCCGGCGCGATCATCCTCCACCACCACGAGCGCTTCTCGGGCCACGGCTACCCCTACGGTCTCCGAGGTTCGGACATCCCGCTCGGTGCCCGGATCGTCGCGATCGCCGACGCGTACGACGCGATGATCAACGACCGTCCGTACCGGCGCGGCGTCGGCCACGAATCGGCGGTCGCCGAGCTGCGGCGCCATGCGGAGATCCAGTTCGACCCGAAGCTCGTCGACCTGTTCTGCGATATCTACGGCAGGGAGGCGCCCGTGCCCGACCCGTCGCTGCTGATCGCCCCGTCGCCCCAGGGGCGTGGCGCGGCGCAGATCTCGCGGGCATCCCGCCGCGCGGCGTCGGCGTAGGAGCGGCAAGGTGAGCGACGGGATGCGCCGGATGAGCCGAGGCGGCTCGGGAGCGGCCGCGTGAGCGCGCGCAACATGGCGCCGGTGTGCCCGGAGGCCGGGGCGACGACGAACCCGGCTGTGCCGGGTTCTCCGGTGGGGGAGAGCGCCGGTCGGGATCGAACGCGCCTCTGGCAGCGACTGCGGCGCGCGCTCGGCATCGGCGTGGACGCGGCCGCGAGCCCAGCCGGCGAGCTGCTTCCACCACCACCGCCCGGGCCGGAGATCGAGTTCGTCGGATACGCCGAGGATTGCCGCGTGTTCGGACACCTGGTGCTGGACGGCGATCGGTTGACCGACGTGCTCAACGAGCGCGAGGAGTACGAGCTGTCGGACGTGCTGGCCGTGGCGCTCGCCGACGGGCGCGGGATCGAGGTCGGGTCGATGACCGTCCGGCGCGACGAGCTGCTGGCGGTTCGGGCGTCTGGGCCGCGGGGCAATGCCGGCCGGCGTTCGCGCATGCGTCCGTTCCCTGTCACGCTGCAGACCGGGCCGTACACGGTGCACGGCTACGTCCACGCGCTGCCCGGCACCGATCCGCTGCTCCACGTGCGCCGCCGCAAGCCGATGGTGCCGTTGACCGAGGCGTGGATCGAGTACGCCGCCGGGAGTGAAAGCCAGCGCGCGCGGCTGGGAGCGCTGATCGTCAATCGCGAGCTCCTCGACTGGATCGCACTGTCGGACGACGAGGAGGTCCGGCTGCCCGACCTGCCGGCGGAACACAAGCCGGGTCCGCTCGTGAAGGACTTCACGGGATACATCCGGCTCGGCAGCGATTTCGGGCTCTGAACGGACCAGGGGACTGACCGGACGCGTTCGGCACTGGTGATGGCCCAGGCCCACGGTGCCCCGATGGCCACGCTGAGGGCGCGACCGGCCGGGTCATGCTGGCGGCCCGCGACCGATCAGGCCAGGCCGAGGGCGCGCGCGACCGCGACCAGCACGACACCGATGAGGAGGCCGGCGAACAGGTTGCGCCGCCAGGCGACGAGCGCGACCGAGACGGCGACAGCTACCCACTCGATCCCCACATGAAACGCGGGCCGGCCCCCGGCCGTCGCGATCATGACGTTCGCGGCCGCGAGCGCGGACAGCACCGCGGGCCCGACCAGCCTGAGGTAGAGCCGCACCACGCCGGGAAGTCGCTCGACCCCGGGCGACAGGAGTGGGATCGAGCGGGACGGGTACGTGGCGACGGCCATGAGCACGGCGAGCCCGACGAGCGACAGGCTCACGGGAGGCCGGCCTCGTCGGGAGGCACGGCGGCCTCCCGTGCGTCGCGGAGCAGGTCGTCGGGCGAGGCCGCAGCGCGCGATTCCGGCTCGCCGCGCGGCAGGAACAGCGCGATCGCAATGACCGGGCCGATCAGGCCGCCGGCGACGACCGCGACGGCGGTCCCCAGCGCCAGGCCCAGGGCGACGGCGACGCACGCCCCGGCGACGGCGGCGACCAGCTCCCGCCGGCCGACGAGGAGCCCGACGGCGAGTCCGGCCATCGCGGCCGGGAAGACGGCATCAAGCCCGAAGCGCGTGGGGTCGGCGATCTGTCCGCCCACGATCGCTCCGACGGCCGTCATGACGTTCCACGGAATCCACGTCGACGCGAGGGCGCCGATCCAGTACCCGCGTTCGTCTGTGGACCCGATCCGCTGGAAGTGCGCGATCCCGAGAGCGAACGACTCGTCGGTCAGGACGTAGGCGGCGGCAGCGCGGCGACCGCGCGGGAGGTCGCGGAACCAGGGCGCGAGCGCGGCCGAGTAGATGAGGTGGCGGGCGTTCAGCAGGGCCGTGAGCAGCATGATCGCGGGCCACGCGAGGCCGCCCGCCGCGAGGCCGACCGCGGCGAATTGCGACGCCCCCGCGAAGACAAGGACACTCATCGCGATCGCTTCGGCCGGGCTGAACCCGGCGTGCCGTGCCGCGAGCCCGTACACCAGCCCGAACCCGCCGGACGAGAGCGCGATTCCCGCCGACTCGGCGAGCAGGCGCCGCCTCGAGACACGGAGATCGTCGTGCCCGTCCACCGGGTCCCGCCCCGCGCCTCCCGTGCCGCCGTCGCGCTCCATCCCCGGCGAACTGTATCCGGCTCCGCCGGCCTGCATGCGGACGCCGCCGGGGTGCGTTCAGGGCGAGGCAGGACGATCGGACGGGCTCGACGTGCCGGGCGACTCTGGACCACGCGCGACACCGGCAGGAGGATCGTCGGGATCGCGAGCAAGTGCGGCCCGGCGGGCCCGCTGCGCGATCGCGGAGGCGCGGGATGGTGCTGCATCGGCGCGGGGCGGCCGTGGAGGCGGCCCTCGAGGACCCGACGGCGCTTCGAGTGGACGACTTCCAGGTCCTGCTGCGGCTGGCGCGCGATGCCGTCGAGGCATCCGTGCGCGGTCACCGTCCGCTCCGGCCGGATCCCGACCAGCTGCCAGCTGCGGTCCTGCGTCCTGCGGCGGCGTTCGTCACGCTCCACGAACGCGGGGAACTGCGCGGCTGCATGGGGCATCTCGACTGGGAACGAGCGGCGTGGGAGAACGTGATCGCGGCCGGCACGGTCGTGCCGCGAGAGGACCCGCGTTTCATGCCGGTCGCACCGGCGGAGCTGTCGGAGATCCGGCTCGAGGTTTCGGTGCTCGCGCCGCCGGTCGAGCTCCCGTCACCCTCCGAGTTCGACGCGGGAAGTGCCGGGATCATCGTCGAGCGCGGCGGGCGGCGTGCGCTGCTGCTGCCGCAGGTTGCGGAGGAGTTCGGCTGGGACTCGGCGACGACGCTCGAAGCCGTCTGCGAGAAGGCCGGGCTTCCGGGGGGCGCGTGGCACTGGCCGGGAACGCGGCTGCACGCGTTCCGCGCGGTGCGCGCGTCGGAGCCGGGGTTCGAAGGCTGACGCGCCGCGCAGCTGGCCGGGTCGCGTGTGGGGGTCGAGGCGGCCGCGGCGCGACGGGTGCCCCGTCGGCACGGACTCGATGCGGCGCGTACCGGAACGCGCGGCGACCACGATCTCGTGGACGAACTCCGCCGGGCGGACGTGCGACCGGGGGCGTCGGCCTGAGGCGCAGCGGGCCGGGACGAAGACGCGCCGCCGCAGCAGGCCCCCGCGATGAAAGGCGGTCGATAACGGCACCTGCACGTGCACCGGCCGCCGCCGCAGGCCTCCGCGCCGATGCTCCGGACGACGCACGAACGAAGGAGAACCTCATGGCCGAATGCGACCCGAAGGCGGCGCACAACGACCCGAACCAGGAGCACGCCGGCCATGACGCCGCGGGCCGGCTCGTGAAGCAGACGCCTGGGCTCGACCCGGAGGTGACCCGCGCGACGGCCGGTCCCGACTGGCCTCCGCACATCCGGGGCGACTTCAGCGACGACGACGTCGAGCGTGACGCGTTTGCCCCGCTTCGGCCGGCTTACCGGGACAGGTCCGGCATCAGTCCCACGTACCGGATCCCCTCGCGCGGGTCCGCCATCCACGGCGCGACCCTGTCGCGCCACGTCAGGTAGTGCGGCGTTTCCCGGTGCGCTCTGGCCGCATCGGCGTCCACGTACGCCTCGTAGAACACGAAGCGCGTCGGGTCGTCCGCCGACTGCAGGATGTCGAAGCGCAGGTTCCCGGTCTCGCGGACCGACGCCTCGTGGTTCGCGCGCGTCGCAGCGATGAACTCGTCGAGGTGCTCGGCGCGGACGTGAACGTAGACGAGCGTGACGTGCATCGTGTTCCTCCTTTCGGCTCGTCGCGTGTCCGGCAGCGAGCCGCGGCGCGTGCCGGCATGCCTCCGCCGATGTCTACTCCGCGGGCAGGTCGCGCTCCTCGAGCGGGACGTCCCAGTGCGCGTCGATCAGCTCGAATCGCCGCCGCTCCTCCGCGCGGAACGTCTCCTGGTCCGGGTAGAGGCGCTGCGCGATCGACGTCTCGGAGTGCTCCTCCATCGCCGTCCAGTCGCGGTACGTGATCGTCACCATCAGGTCCCAGTCGGCACGGCCGTCGCCATGAAACCGCGGCTGGTACATCCGCACGTCGAGCAGACGGCCGCTCCTGACCTGCTCCCGAAGGATCGGCCAGTGGTTCCGCAGGAACAGTTCGACCCACTCGTCATGGTGGCCCCACCGCACCCGATAGAAGTAGGCGGCCGTGATCCCCTGTGCCATGCGCTGACCCCCGTCATCCTGCTGCTCACACGGCCGGTCGATCCGGACGCGGCCTGGACCGCTGAACGACCCGTTCGCGGCCCGCCGAACCTACCACGGTTCGGATCCGCGGCAGCCGGGCCCGGGCTCCAGTGGCGCGTGAGTTCTGCGCTACTGCGACCACTCCATCGGCCTGCGGTCCCAGCGGTGTCCCCGCAGGCGTTGGATCAGGTCCGGCGACAGCGGCCCGCGCTCGGCTGCCATGGCGTTCCGGGCGACCCGCTCCGGGCTCCGCATCCCCGGGATGACCGTCGACACGTCCTCGTTCGACAGGATGAAGCGGAGCGCCATCTCGGCCATGGACATCCCGGCCGGCACCAGCGGGCGCAGCGCCTCGGCGTGCTCGACGCTCTCGCGCAGGTTCTCGGGCACGAAGTACGTGTTCCGCCAGTCGCCCTCGGGCCAGTGGGAATCGAGCGTCAGCGCCCCGGTGAGCGTGCCCTCGTCGAACGGCACGCGTGCGATCACCGCGACGTCGAGCTCGCGGCACGTCCGGAACAGCTCGTCCTCGGGCGCCTGGTCGAAGACGTTGTAGATGACCTGGACGGCGTCGATGAGCCCGGTCCGGAGGGTGCGCAGTCCGTTCCACGGCTCCCAGCGGTTCATGCTGATCCCGAGCGCGTGCACCAGTCCCTCGTGCCGCAGGTCGTCGACCGCCCGCTGCCATCGCTCGTCGGCCGCCCAGTCGTCCTCCCAGACGTGGAACTGCAGCAGGTCGATCGTCTCGACGCCGAGGTTCGCCAGGCTTCGCTCGGCATACTCGCGGATGTACTCCGGCGGGAACGCGTCCTCGAGCGGTTCGCCGCGACGAGACGGCCACTGCCGGTTCTTCGGCGGCACCTTCGTGGCCGCATACAGTCGCCGATCCTGGTTCGCGCGCAGGAGCTCGCCGAGGAGGCGCTCGCTGTGCCCGTCGCCGTACGCCCATGCCGTGTCGAAGAAGTTGACGCCGCGATCGACGGCGGTCTGGAGAGATGCCCGCGACCGGTCGTCGTCCGAGCCGGTCCACCCGCCCATGCCCCACATGCCGTAGCCGAGCTCGCCGACTTCCCAGCCGACCCGACCGAACCGACGCTCGCGCATTCCGCTCCCTCCCCGCGCCTCGGGCGCCTCGCGCCCTCCCGATGGTCGGAGTGTGCGCCCGATCAGGACCCGCGTTCACGGCACTGCCCGAGCGGTCAGCCTTTCACGGATCGGATCGCCTCCACCGCCGGAGGGTTTTCGAGGGCGGACAGGTCGCCGGGGTCGGTGCCAAGGTACGCCGCCCGCGCGACCCGTCGCATGATCTTGCCGCTGCGCGTCCGCGGCAACTCGGGGACCGCGATGACGGCGGCAGGCCGCAGCGGCCTTCCGAGCTCGGACACGACCCGCTCGGAGATCTCGCGCGTCACGTTCGCGTCGCCAGCCGCGTCCGGACGGAGCACCACCAGGACCACCACCGACTCGCCCTTCAGCTCGTCGGGCACCCCGATCGCCGCCGCCTCGACCACCGCCGGGTGCGCGCAGGCCGCCGTCTCGACCTCGGCCGGCCCCACCCGCTTGCCGGCCACCTTGAGCGTGTCGTCCGATCGACCGAGCAGGTACCAGTAGCCGTCCCGGTCGATCAGCGCCCAGTCGCCGTGAACCCACGTGCCGGGCAGCCGGCGCCAGTACGTGTCGAGGTAGCGCTCCCCGTCGTCGCCCCAGAAGCCGCGCGTCATCCCAGGCCACGGCGCGCGCAGCACGAGCTCGCCGACCGACCCACGCACGGGCGCGCCCGAGGCGTCGACGACGTCCGCCGCCATCCCGATGCAGGGGCCGTTGAACGACGCGGGCCGGATCGGGCGCAGCAGCGTGCAGCCCAGGATCCCGCCGCTGATCTCCGTGCCGCCGGAGTAGTTGACGATGGGCAGGCGGCCCCGGCCGACGACGCGGAAGTACCACCACCACGGCTCCGGGTTCCACGGTTCCCCGGTCGAACCCAGCACCCGCAGGCTCGACAGGTCGTGGGCGCGCACCGGCTCCTCGCCGTGGACGAGCAGCGCGCGGATGAGCGTGGGGCTGACGCCGAGGTGGGTCACGCGATGCCGTCCGGTCAGCGCCCAGAGCCGGTCCGGGCCGGGCCAGTCGGGCGCCCCCTCGTACAGCACGAGCCTGGCACCGAGCAGCAGGGCCCCGCTGATCGCCCAGGGGCCCATCATCCAGCCCAGGTCGGTGAACCAGAAGAGCGCATCGCCCGCCCGCAGGTCGAACGTGTGCGCGAGGTCCTCGGCGGCCTTGATCGGGAAGCCCCCGTGCACGTGGACGGTCCCCTTCGGGACCCCGGTCGTCCCCGAGGTGTAGATGACCATGTAGGCTGTCTCGGGATCCGTCGCCGGGGTGTCGCGCAGCGGCTCGAGCCCCTCGGCGGCCAGCTCCTCGTCCCACCACGCGTCGCGTGGCGCATGCCACGGTATCGCGCCCCGCCTCCCGACGAGCCGCCGCACGACCAGCACGCGCTCGACGGTCGGTGCGGCGTCCAGGGCGGCCTCGGCGACCTCCTTGAGCGGCACGACCTGCCCGCGGCGCAGGAAGCCGTCGGCCACGATCAGGTGCGTGGCGCGGAACGCGTCGAGCCGGGTGGCCACCGCCGGCGCGGCGTAGCCGGAGAAGATCGGCGTGAAGACCGCGCGCAGCTTCCCGAGCGCCAGGACCGCGACGACGGTCTCGGGAAGCATCGGCAGGAGGATCGCCACGCGGGTCCCCTCGCCGACGCCGTTGCGCGCGAGCATCGCCGCCGCACGGTCGACCTCGTCGCGCAGCTCCCGGCGCGTGAGGCGGCGTACCGCGCCGTCCTCGCCCTCCCAGGCGAGCGCCTCGCCGTCCGGGTCCGTTTCGGCCCACGGATCGACCGACGCCCGGGCGTGGTTGAACGCGCCCCCGACCCACCAGCGTGCCCACTCGATGCCGTCGCGGACATCGACGGTGTGGCGTGGCCTCCGCTGCCACGCGAGGTCGAGGTCGTCGACCGCCGCGTCCCAGAACCAGCCGGGATCGGCGACCGCACGGGCCTGGAGGCGTTCGAGGTCGGGCACGTCGAGCTCGCGCAGGAGGCGCGCGGCGCGGCTTTCGCGAAGCTGCTCGGGCGAGGGCCGCCAAGCGGCGTCGGGCACGTCGCGACCGAACATCGGGGCGGGGGAGGACGCGGGGCTGGCCATCGATCACCTCCAGCCGCTGGCTGCCGCGGGTCGCCCGGGCCCGCCGTCTGCGCGTGCACCGCCGTCTGCGTGGGCACCCGAGCCCCGTCGCGGACCGACACTCTAGCGCCGCCGCGTTGCAGCCGCGACGGACGGCCGTCGTGCCCGGCGATCAGCTCGCGGCCGGGAGCGTCTCCCGCTCGTCGGGCAGGCCGGCGAACGTGGACGCGCCCCGCGACGTGCCCGCCGCGACCCGCCGTCGCTGCGCATCCACCACGTACCGCGGGTCGCGCGCCGACTGCCGCCCCGCCTCGAAGACCGCGAGCCGCTCGAGGAGCGCGCCGGCGAGCAGCAGAGAGCCTGCCGCGGTGGCACCGATCCGGCGGCGGCCGGCGAGGGCCATCACCGCTGCGCCCGCGCCCGCCGTGACGCGGGACAGCCGGGTGAGGCGGCCCGCGCGTCCCTGGCTGTACGGCTCCCCGAGGAGCCCGAGGCGGTGCTCCATGACGAAGCCGGCCGCGAGCTCGACGAGCGCGCCGGCGATCGCGAACCGACGCGCGGCGCCGGCGTCCGACGGCGGCGTGATGATCGCGGCGGCGCCTCCGGCCGCCGATGCCGCCCCGCCGATGAACACGAACGGGAGCTCGCGCCGCGCCTCGTGCCACGCCGGGATGGCCGTATCGGCGACGAGGGCAGCGGTGTACGTCGCGAACGGGAGCCCGAAGAGCCCGGATCCCGTCGTGGCGAGGTCGCGGAGGCGCGGCAGGATCCCGAGCAGCTCACAGCCAGCGGCGACGCTGAGCCCGCCGCCCGTTGCATTCAGCAGCCACGTGCCGACGTTCATCGGCGAGGTCACCTTGATCACCCGCAGCATCGCCGCGAAGCGCGCCGGCTTGCCGAGGTCGCGGATGAGGAGCGGCGGGCTGGCGACGACACCGACCATCCCGGCGAACGTCGCGTTGCGTGCGAGGCGCGCGTTGCCGGTGAGCCGCGCGCCCAGGGCGAGCGCAGCCGACGCGCCCGCGAGCCCACCGAAGAAGAAGTAGATGGGGATACCGAGCTCCCAGACGGGCTCCTTGACGATCGGGTGACCGTAATAGGAGTCGGGCGCCGGGTTCGATCCGCGGGACCGGCGGTCACGGCCGATCGAGTCGAAGTGGGTCATCGGCGGCCGCCCAGGAACGACAGGCCGACGAGCGCGCCGAGGGTCCCGGCCGCGAGCGCCATCCACCCGTAGATCGACGGGAGGTCGCGCGTCGTCGCCACCGGGTCGGGCGGCAGGCCGTAGACCTCGGGCTCGTCGAGCAGCAGGAAGAACGCGCCGAACCCGCCGACGCCGTCGTCCGGGTTCGCGCCGTACAGGCGCGCGCCATCGAACCCTCGCGCGACGACCTGCTCGAGCCGTCGCGACGCCCGCTCGCGAAGCTCGTCCAGCTTGCCGAACTGGATCGATTCGGTCGGGCAGGCCTTCGCGCAGGCCGGCTCGAGGCCGTCCTTCGTCCGGTCGTAGCAGAGCGTGCACTTCTGGGCCATCCCGACGCCCTTCGACCCGGCGATCTCGCGCCGCCCGATCACGCCGAACGGGCACGCCACCACGCAGTAGCCGCAGCCGTTGCACACGTCCTGCTGGACGACGACGGTCCCGAACTCGGTCCGGAACAGCGCCCCGGTCGGGCACACGTCGAGGCAGGCCGCGTCCGTGCAGTGCTTGCACACGTCCGACGACATGAGCCAGCGCATGCCCTCGCCACCGTCGCCGCGTGGGGCGTCGGGCGGCGGGTACCCGTCGCCGCGCGGCGCACCGCCGGACGGCCGGTCGCGAAGGGGAGCCGCGTCGGGTCCCGCCGCGCCGTCGCGCATCTCGGCCTCGCGCAGGCGTGCCTTCGACGGCGCGACGTGGAGCGGCCGGTCCTGCTCGATGAACGCCACGTGCCGCCACGTGTTCGCGCTCAGGCCGCCGGTGTTGTCGTACGAATTGCCCGTCCACACGTAGCCGTCGGCCGGGACGTCGTTCCACTCCTTGCACGCGACCTCGCACGCCTTGCACCCGATACAGAGCGTGGTGTCGGTGAAGAAGCCGAGGCGCGGTCTCGCCTCGTCGCCGTAGCTGGCAGGCCAGGCGTCGGGCCGTTCGACGACGGGCAGTGGACGTCGCATCATCGGCCCTCCGACCGTGTTCCGGGCGCATGCTCCTGCGGCGCCTGCGTGACGTCTCCGTCGCGCGTGATCCGCGGGTAGCTCTCGACGAGCCGGCGGAGTGCCGGTCCGCGCGGCCTCCTTCCCGGCCGAATGTCGCAGCTCGCGGCCTTGACCTCCTCGATGTGGACGTTCGGGTCGAGTGCCAGCGGAACCACGTCGTTTGCCGAGTCGCCGGTCACGATCCCGTTGCGTCCCCAGTGATACGGCAGGCCGACCTGGTGGACGGTCTTCCCCTGCACGTCGAGCGGCCGGATGCGCTCCGTGACGAGGACTCGCGCCTCGATCGCACTCCGCGACGTCACGATCGTCGCCCACCCGCCGTGCTCGAGGGCGCGGAGCGCGGCGAGTTCCGGGCTGACCTCGCAGAACATCTCGGGCTGCAGCTCGGACAGGTGCGGCACGAACCGGCTCATGCCGCCCGCCGTGTGGTGTTCCGTGAGGCGGTACGTCGTCATGACGAAGGGGTATGCGTCGGCTCCCGGGCTGTCGCCGCTCGGGTTGTACGGGTTCGCGGGACGGAAGAACCGCTGGCGTGGCGGGTTCGCGCGCTGCGGGTACAGCAGGTTCGCGAACGGCGATTCCTCGGGCTCGAAGTGTGTGGGGAGCGGGCCGTCGACGACGCCGCGCGGCGCGAAGATCCAGGCGCGGCCGTCGGGGTGGGCGATGAACGGGCGCCGGCCGTCGATCGCCGCCAACGCTCGTGCTCCATCGGGTGGCCGGTAGTCCGGCCCGTGATCGGGGGCGAAGTCGATCTCGTCGTCACCGACCCACCGCTGCGACGCCTCGTCCCACCACATGAGCTTCTTGCGCTCCGACCACGGTTTCCCCTGCGGGTCCGCCGAGGCGCGGTTGTACAGGATGCGGCGGTTCTGCGGCCACGCCCAGCCCCACTCGCGGCCTTCGAGCCCCTGCTCCCAGTGCGGTTTCCGCCGCGCGGTCCGGTTCACGCCATCGGCGTAGCAGCCGCAGTAGATCCAGCAACCGCACGTCGTCGACCCGTCTGCCTTCAGCTGCGCCGACGCCGACAGCAGCGTGCCGTCCGCCTGCCGGCCGTTGATCTCTCGCAGCACGGCCTCGCCGTCGGGCTCCTCGGTCGCGCCCGTCAGCGGGTACTCCCAGGCGAGTTCGAGCAGCCCGCGGTCGCGCGGGTCGGTCGAGTTCGCCAGCTTCTCGCGGATGATCCGGCCGAGGTGGTACATGAACCACAGTTCGCTGCGGGCGTCGCCCTTCGGCTCGACCGCCTGGTCGCGCCACTGGAGCAGCCGCTGCGTGTTCGTGAACGAACCCGCCTTCTCGACGTGCGACGCTGCGGGCATGAAGAACACCTCGGTCGGGATGTCCCCGGTCCGCAGTTCGCCCGTCTCGATCTCGGGGGCATCGCGCCAGAACGTCGCGCTCTCGATCTCGACGAGGTCGCGCACGACGAGCCAGTCGAGGTGGGCGAGCGCGAGGCGGTGCAGCCGCGAGTGGGCGGAGCCGACGGCCGGGTTCTCGCCGAGCAGGAAGTACCCCTTCACCGAGCCGTCCATCATCCCGAGCGTCGCCTGGTACGCCGAGTGATCGCCGCTGATGCGCGGCAGGTAGTCGAAGCAGAAGTCGTTCTCGGCGGTCGCCCGGTCGCCCCAGTACGCCTTCAGCAGGCTCACGATGTAGGCGTCGACCGTTCCCCAGATCCCGCCCGGAGCCGTCTGCGACTCGATATACGTCCGCAGGTCATGTCGGGCCTGCGCCGCGGGCATCGGCAGGTAGCCCGGCAGGATGTCGAACAGGGTCGGAATGTCGGTCGAGCCCTGGATCGATGCGTGGCCGCGGAGCGCCATGATCCCACCGCCCGGCCGGCCGATGTTGCCGAGGAGCAGCTGGATGATCGCCGCGGTCCGGATGTACTGGACGCCGACCGTGTGCTGCGTCCAGCCGACCGAGTAGACGAACGACGCCGTTCGCTCGCGACCGGAGTTGTCGCACAGGGCCCTGGCGACGAACCGGAGGTCGTCCGGAGAGCAGCCGCAGATCTCGGCGACGCGCTCGGGCGTGTAGCGGCTGAAGTGCCGCTTGAGGATCTGGAAGACGCAGCGCGGGTCCTCGAGCGTCGGGTCCATGTGCGGCGGGTCGCAGCACGGCGCCCCGGCGCTGTGCCCGCCGAAGCCTGTCGCCTGGTCGGTGGGCGCGCCCATCTCGCGGTGGCCGTGCATCGGGCTCGGGTCGGCGCCGTCGTATCGCCACGTCTCGTTGCCGTACGACCGGCTCGCCTCGTCCCAGCCCGAGAAGAACCCGCCGAGGTCCTCGGTGTCGCGGTACTCGTCGGTGATGATCGCGGGCGCGTTGGTGTACTCGACGACGTACTCGCGGAACTCGCGCCCGTTCTCGAGGATGTAGTTGACGATTCCGCCGAGGAACGCGATGTCGGTCCCGGCGCGGATCTGGACCCACTTCGTCGCGGTCGCGCTCGTCCGCGTGAACCGCGGGTCGACGTGGATGACCTGCGCGCCCCGCTCCCTGGCCTCCATCACCCACTGGTACGCGACCGGGTGGTTCTCCGCCATGTTGGAGCCCATGATGAGGATGCAGTCCGAGTTGACGAGGTCACCCGGATACGTCGTGGCCCCGCCCCGTCCGACCGAGGTCCCCAGACCGGGGACCGTTGCGCTGTGTCAGAGACGGGCCTGGTTCTCGACGGAGACGACCCCCAGCGCCGTGAAGAGCTTCTTGATCAGGTAATTCTCTTCGTTGTCGAGGGTCGCGCCGCCGAGCGAGCCGATGCCGAGGGTCCGGTTGACGCGAACCCGTCCGTCCTGGGTGTCGATCTCGTCCTGCCATGTCTCGCGCCGGGTGGCGATCACGCGGTCCGCGATCATGTCCATCGCGGTGTCCAGCGCAAGCTCCTCCCACTCCGTGCCGTACGGCCGCCGGTATTTCACCCTGTACTGGCGGAGCGGGCTCGTCACGAGCTGGCGTGACGCGGACCCCTTCGGGCAGAGCCGGCCACGGTTCAGCGGGCTGGCGGGATCTCCCTCGATCTGCGTGACCTCGCCGTCCTTGACATACACGAGCTGCGCGCAGCCGACGGCACAGTAGGGGCAGACCGAGTGATAGACGGCATCCGCGGTCTTCGTGCGGGGCTCGAGCGCCGCGGAGCCCTCCGACTGTGCGGCGCGGCCGAGACCGAGGAGATCGTGGTCGCGGACCTGGCGGACGATGGGCAACGAGCGGAGGCGCTGCAACGGTTCCACCGAGGCTTCCCTTCCAGCCTGACCGCGGCTGCCGCCGCATGACCGCGCCCGCGCTGCGCGGTTGCATGACCCTCGCACCTTCGCCGCCTCGCGGGAATACCAGCCGCGGCGGGCAGCGTCACGAAAGCGCATACGCGCGGCCGCGCCACACCCGACCTGGGCTCCGGTCCCGACCCGGGCTCCGGTCCCGACCCGGGCGCGTCAGGCCCGGCCTGCTCGTGGCCCCGCCACGTGCCCCGCCGGCGTCCGCGCAAGCACTCCGCGTCGGTCGAGCTCCTCGATGATCGCGACCACGTACCGGCGGCTCGTGCCGGTCGCGTCGCGGAGCGCTGCCGGCGTGAGCGGCCCCTGCCGGGCGAGGCGGACGGCGACCGACTCGATCGCGGCAAACGCGGAGGCGGCATATGCCAGGTCGTCCTCGAGTCGCACCAGCCGGCCGCTCTCCTCGAGCCGGCGGAGAGTGGCGGGCGTGCACCCGGACGCCACGACCGCCGCGCGGAGACTCGGCGGGGCGGGCACTGCGAGCGCCGCGAGCAGGCGATCCCCTGCCTCGTCCTCCGCGCTCCGGGCGTTCCCCGCGACACCCGGTGCCGCGGCACGGTTGCCATCGCGGACGATCCGGCCCGACGCGACCAGCCGATCGATCGCGCGGGCTGCGGCGTGCAACGCCTCGCGCTCCGGCAGCGAGCTCCGCCGCCGGATCTCGGCCGCCCCGGCCGCACGCAGCGTCGCGAGGTCCAGTGTCCCGGCCCCCGCCTCCGAACCGTCCAGCGCCCCGAGGACACCCTGCTCGCATGCACGCTCGACGTCCGGCGCGAGAACGGGTTCGGCGCCGTCGGGACGGTCGGGGAGGGCCGGTACCCGTCGAAGCGCGCCGTGGAGGTCGACGAGGGCCGGCAACGAATCGCGCCCGAACTCGAGCGCCTCCGCCAGCGCGGTGAGCCGCGGCCGATCCACCCGGTGGCGGGCCGCTCCGCGTGGCGGGCTCACCTCGAGCACGACGCCGCCGGCCACGGCCTCGGCCGGGCTCGGCCGTCGGAGCACGAACCGGTCCCCGCGGGCGGCAGCGACCGGCCGCGACAGTCGGAGCAGGCACGTCATCCGTCCGTCGGCGAGCCCCGCCGCCTCGCGTCGCCCGCGCCCCACGACCGCATCGACCTGGTCGGTGCCGGTGTGGAGGCGGAGGATCTCGCCGGACCGGGAGGGCCGGATCGGACGCAGCGCGACCAGGAGACGCGCCGTCTCGACCACGCTCGTCCCATCGGACAGCACGGAGCCGCGCCGCACCTGCTCCGGATCGATCCCCACGAGGTTGAGCGCCACGCGTCCCCCGGCCGCCGCGCGCGGCACGGGCTGGCCATGCACCTGAACCTCGCGGACACGGACCGGGCGGCCCCCGGGGTCCAGACGGAGAACGTCGCCGGGCGCGATCGAACCGCCGCGGAGGCTTCCCGTGACCACCAGGCCGCGCCCCCGCACGACGAACGACCGGTCGACCCCCAGCCGCACGGGCCCCATCCCGAACCTGGCTCGCGCGCGCACGCGCCGATCGAGCCCCTCGAGCGCCTCTCGCAGCTCGCCCATCCCCTCGCCGCGGACGGCCGACACGCAGACGATCGGGGCGCCGGCGAGCGTCGTTCGCGCGATCATCTCCTCGGCCTCCTGGGGCACGAGCACGGCGCGCGGATCGTCGGCGTCGTCGAGCAGGTCGAGCCGTGTGACGGCCACGACGCCGTCCGCGATGCCGAGCGCGTCGAGCAGCTCGAGGTGCTCGAGAGTCTGCGCCCGAGCGCCATCGTCCGCCGCCACCACGAGCAGCGCCGCGTCGATCTCGCCCGCCCCGACGAGCATGTTCCCGACGAGCCGATCGTGCCCCGGCACGTCGACGAAGTCGAGCCCCGCGCCGTCCGGCAGTGTCATGTACGCGTACCCGACGTCGATGGTCATGCCGCGCCGGTGCTCCTCCGGCAGCCGGTCCGCGTCGATCCCGGTGAGGGCGCGGAGGAGCGTGGTCTTGCCGTGGTCGATGTGACCGGCGGTGCCGACCACGACGCTTCCCACGGTGAGGTCCGAGACGGCGTCCCTCGATCGCGACCGCGCCGTGGCCGCGGTTTCCGCCACCGCGCGCCCCGTGCCGGCCGCCATCCGAGCGCTTGTCCTCGCGTCGCCTGCCGCCGCCGCCGATCCTGTTGGCCGGACCACGCCGGTCATCGCCTGGCCTCCCGCGCGGCTCATCGGGGCTCTCTGACGGTTGCCATCTCACCCACCGCCGCCCGCAGCGCCGCTGCGAGGTCATCATCGCCGGCGGGATCGACGGTCCGCAGGTCGAGCAGGACCCGCCCGGACTCGACACGGCCGACCACGGGCGGCCGCCCCGTGCGCAGTGCGCGAAGCAGCCGGTCCGCCGACGGACTCACGATGGCCAGTCCGAACGAGAAAAGCAGCTCTCCGGGCAGCGAGCCGCCTCCGACCGTCGACTCGACCTCGACGACCTCTCCGACGCCGGCCGCATCCCGGATCGCCTCTGCCCGCCGCCGCAGCTCCTCGGGCGTCCGGCCGATCATCTGCCACACCGGTATCTCGCGCTCCGCCAGGCCTCGGCGGTAGAGGTCGAGGGTGGCCGCGAGGGCCGCGAGCGTGACCTTGTCGGCGCGGACGGCGCGCGCGAGCGGGTCGCGCCGGAGCCGCGTGACGAGGTCGGCTCGCCCGACGATCAACCCCGCCTGCGGCCCGCCCAGCAGCTTGTCGCCGCTGAACGTCACGACGTCCGAACCCGCCCGCAGTCGCTCGCCGGGCATGGGCTCGTGTGCGAGCCCGAAGCGCGCGGTATCGAGCAGGGCGCCGCTGCCGAGGTCGTCGACGACGATCGCGCCGTGTGCGCGGGCGAGGGCGGCCAGCTCCGGCGCGTCCGGCGATTCGACGAATCCCTCCTGGCGGAAGTTCGACGGGTGCACGCGCAGGACGACCTGCACCCGCCCGCTGGCGAGCGGCTCGCGGAAGTCCTCCACCCGTGTCCGGTTCGTGGTGCCGACCTCGACCAACCGTGCACCGGCTCTTCGCACGATGTCAGGGATCCGCACGCCCCCGCCGATCTCCACCAACTCTCCACGGCTCACTGCCACGCCGGCCCCGCGGCCAGCCAGCCCGATCGCGAGGGCGACCGCCGCCGCGTTGTTGTTGACGACGAGCGCGTCCCCGGCGCCGGTCAACGCGACGAGGAGATCCTCGGCGGCGCGGAAGCGCCGGCCACGGCGTCCCGTGGTGGCGTCGAACTCGAGGAACAGGGGGCGGCGGGCTGCCATCGCCGCAGCCTCGATGGCGACCGCGGGCCACGGCGCCCGTCCGAGGTTCGTATGGACGATGACGCCGGTCGCATTGACGATGGGATCCGGCCGCCCCTCGGCTGTCGACAGCCGCTCGACGACCTCGGCCGCGAGCGCCCCGGGCGAGCGGGCCGCCAGCGTGTCGGTCGCGCAAGCCGTCTGCTCCCCGCCCTGCCGGGTTCGCGTGTTCCCACCCGCCAGACGGGCTCTCTCGCGTTCCACCGCCGCGCGGCTCTCCGCCAGCACCGCCTCGCGGGCATGGCCGTCCGGGGCGATCGACCGAACGGCTTCGAGGACGCGCTCGACGCTGGGCGGCCGGGATGGCAGCGGCCGGGACGCCGCCGGCCGGGCCGCCGCCGGGCGGGACGCCGCCGGCCGGGACGCGGATGCGTGCGCCGACGGCTGAGGCGCGGACGGGGGAGACGGCGACACGCTTCCTCCGATGTCTGGCGGGAGCGAATGGGAGTCGAACCCACCGCGCAGCGCTGGGCGCCGCGCCACAGGTTTTGAAGACCAGGGGGCCCACCGGGACCCACGCGCTCCCAGCGGGATGGTACCCCGGCCCCGCGAAGGCGCGACTGCAGTGACACGAAGGCGCCACTGCAGGGGCCCGGTGGCCGCGGACGGAGGTCGGGCCCCACCGGGCCCGCGTCCGACTGTCGCGAACGAGACCGCGCCGTGGCGACCCGCCGATCCCACGGCCTCCCGCCCGGCGGCCCCTATGATTCCCCGCGTGAAATCCACCACGCCCTCGCCCCTTGAGAGATCCACGGCAGCCCCGGCTCCGCTCCGCCTGACCGAGTTCACCGACTGCGGCGGCTGCGCATCCAAGCTCGGTGCGGACGTCCTCGCCGAGGTGCTGGCCGGGCTCAGCCGCGCCGCGCCCGCGAAACCCGGCCCGGACCTGATCGCCGGCCTCGACCCGCCCGACGACGCCGTCGTCTACCGGATCTCACCGGACGCCGCGATCGTCGGCACGGTCGACTTCTTCCCGCCGCTCGTCGACGACCCGCGGACCTACGGCGAGATCGCCGCGGCCAACGCGCTCTCGGACGTCTTCGCCATGGGCGGGCACGTCCTGTTCGCGCTCTCGATCGCGGCGTTCCCCGCCGAGTTCCCGCATCATGTGCTGGCCGCGATCTTCGACGGCGCCGCCTCGATCGTGCGGGAGGCCGGCGGCGTGCTGGCGGGCGGCCACACGATCCGCGATCCCGAGCCCAAGTACGGCCTCGCGGCGGTGGGCCTGGTGGATCCCGGTCACCTCCTGCGGAAGGGTGGGGCGCGGCCCGGCGACCGGCTCGTGCTCACGAAGCGGCTCGGGACGGGAATGATCGTCAGCGGCCGACGCCAGGGGGTGGTCGGAGACGCCGACCTCGCGGCAGCCGTCGCCCAGATGCGGACGCTGAACGGCCCCGCGGCGCGGGCGCTCGTGTCACAGGACGTGGTGGCGGCGACGGACGTCACGGGGTTCGGACTGCTCGGGCACGGCCTCGAGATGGCACGCGCGTCCGGGGCGCGGCTCGTGTTCGAGGCGGCGGCGCTGCCCGTGCTGCCCGGCGTGCTGGCACTCGCCGAGGCCGGCGTCGAGACGGACGGCGCCGGCCACAACCGGCGGTTCGTCGCTCCGGCGCTCGCCAGCGACGGGGTGGGCCCCGCCCTGGTCGCGATCGCCCACGACCCGCAGACGTCCGGCGGCATGCTCGCCGCCATCCCGCCCGGGCGCGTGGCGGACCTCGAGCGCGCGTTCGACGCGGCCGGCATCGAGCGCTGGTGGGTCGGTCGCGTGGAGGAGGGGGAGGGCGTCGCCCTCGTGTAGCCCGGCGGCCTCAGGCGGCTGGCGCCCCGGGCCTCACCGCCTCAGGCCCTCGCCGGCCGGGGGACCTCCCGCGATCTCGTCGAGGATCATCCGCCGGAGCACCCGGCCCACCACGTGGCGCCGGTACTCCGCGGTCGACCGGACGTCGTCGATCGGCGTGATCTCCGTGACGACGAGCCGCGCCGCCTCCCCGGCAAGTGTCGCCGACGGCCGCGCTCCCTCGAGCAGCCCCTCCGTCCGCGGCGCCCGGATGACGCGCTCCGCCACCGCCCCGAGCGCCACCCGCACGTCCCGCCACGCGCCGTCCTCGCCGGCACGCCACGACAGCGCGACCGATGCCTTCGCGATCGACTGCGCCCGGCGCGTCCCGACCTTGCGGTACCGCGTGGGCCGGCCGGCCGGCAGCGGCACGCGGATCCGTGTCACGAGCTCGTCCTTCGCGAGCGCCGTGCGGCGGTAGCCGGTCCAGAACCCGGAGGCGCGGATCGGCCGCGTGCCCCGGACGCTCGCCGCCACGATCACCGCGTCGGTGGCGAGCAGGAGCGGCAGCGTGTCGCCGGCGGGCGAGGCGTTCACGACGTTGCCCCCGATCGTGCCCCTGTTCTGGATCTGCGCGGCGCCGACCGTGGCGGCCATCGCCCCGAACGCGGGCAGGTGCTCCTGGACGATCGGCGACGACCGGAGATCGGCGTACGTGGTGAGCGCGCCGATCTCGAGGTACGGGGTCCCGGAGGCGTCCTCCGCCGCCACGACCGCGATCCCGCGCAGCTCGTCGAGCGACCACAGGTCGAGCAGCGGCACGCTCGAGTCCGCCACCCCGGCCTCGAGGGCGACCATGAGGTCGGTGCCCCCGGCCAGCGGCCGGTGCGCGTCCCGGGCCAGCGCCTCGAGTGCCTCGTCCAGCGTCCGCGGCCGAACGACGTTCGGGCGTGCCGGATCGACGGCCGGCGGGATGGGTGCCCGCTGTGGAGCGAGGCCGGGCATGGCCTGCACGACGGCGCGGGATCCGGCGACGTCCGGCGCCGGCGCGGCGGCGACGGACACGTCGAGGGCCTCGCCGTCCTCCGCCGCCACCCGGATCGCCTCGACGATCTTCGTGTACCCCGTGCAGCGGCAGATGTTGCCGGCGATCGCCTCGCGGACGTTCTCGTCCGAGGGCTTCCGGCCCGACCCAAGGAACGCGGCCGCCGACGCGAGCATCCCCGGCGTGCAGAAACCGCACTGCACCGCGCCAGAGCGGAGGAATGCGTCTCGGAGCAGGCCCAGCCGTGCGTCCTCGGAGAGGGCCTCGACCGTCCGGACGTCGCATCCCTCGACCTGGTCGATCGGTACCAGGCAGCTGTTCACGACGCGACCGTCGAGCAGCACCGAGCACGCCCCGCACTCGCCCTCTCCGCAGCCCTCCTTGGTGCCGGTCAGGCCCAGGTCGTCGCGCAGGACGTCGAGCAGCCGGCGGCTGCCTGGGCCCTCCGCCCCGACCGGGATGCCGTTGACGGCGAAGCGCACGCGGGTGCCGATCGAGAGCGTCATCGCACCGCCTCCTCGGTGGCCTCGGGATCGGCCGCCGTCCGCTCGCTCACCTCGTGCTCCTTCGATTGCAGGGCGCCCAGGATCCGCTCGGGGGACGCCGGCAGGTCGTGGATCCACGCACCGGTCGCGTCGTGGATCGCGGCGACGACCGCCGCCGCTGGCACGTCCATTGGTATCTCGCCGAGCCCCTTCGCACGATGCGGCGCCCCCGCGAACGGCTCCTCGACCAGGATCGCGTCGATCCGCGGCGCGTCGAGCGCGGTCGGGACGATGTACGTGGCGAGCCGGTCGTTCAGCAGACGGCCGCCCTCGACCCGCGCCTCCTCGATCGTCGCGTACCCGACGCCCTGGAGCGTGCCCCCCTCGATCTGGCCGGTCGCGAGCAGGGGGTTGACGGTCCGGCCCACGTCGTCGACCGACACGATGCGCCGCACCGCCACCTCGCCCGTGTCGAGGTCGACGTCGACCTCCGCGACCGCGGCGGCCCAGCCGTACGCCGGGTACGCGTCCCCGAGATGCGTCGCGTCGTCCCACTCGACGCCGGGGTAGCCGGCGAACCGCTCGACGATCCTCGTCGGGCCGTTGGCGTGCGCGTCCTCCGCGTACGACGCCGCGAACGGCCGCTCGGTGCGCTCCTCGACCTCGGCCCGCAGGCGCCGCGCCGCGGTCACGAGCAGGCCGCCGACCACCATCGTCGTCCGGCTCGCCACCGTCGGGCCGCTGTTCGGCACGATCGAGGTGTCCGTCTCCGCGACCTCGACGAGCTCGAACCCGACCCCGAGCTCCTCCGCCACCAGCTGCGCGAGCACCGTCCGTGCGCCCTGCCCGATCTCGGTCGAGTCGGTCGCCAGCACGATCCGGCCATCCGCGGTGACCTCGACCCGCACGACGCTCGCGAGGTGCTCCTCGCCCGAGCCCGTGAACCCCGCCCCGTGCCAGGCCATCGCGACCCCGATCCCGTGGGCCGGATGCTCACGCTCCGCCTCGTCACGCCCCCGGGGGTGGTCCGCGCGCCCCCCGTCCCCCACGGCGCGGTCGTCCGCGGCCCGCCGCGCCCGCGCCTGCGCCGTGGCCGCGCGTGCCTCCTCGAACCCGCTCGCCTCCACGGCGCGCTCGAGCACGCTCCGTGCCGCCACGCTCTCGCGCAGCACCTGCCCCGTCGCGGTCACGTCTCCGATGCCGTATGCCCAGCGCCGGCGCAGCTCGGCAGGGGACAGCCCGAGGGCCTCGGCCGCCCGGTTCGCCTGCATCTCCGCGGCGAACTCCGTCTGCGGTGCCCCAAAGCCGCGGAACGCGCCGCTCGGGGGCGTGTGGGTCATGACCGCCCGCGTGCGGATCCGTACGTTGGGGCACGCGTACGGGCCGCCGGCGTGGATCGTGCCGCGGGACAGCACGACGCCGGACAGCGTCGCGTACGCCCCGCCGTCCATGACGACGTCGATGTCCTGCGCGACCAGCCGCCCGTCGCGCGTCACGCCCCAGCGGTGCCGCAGGACGGCGGGGTGCCGTTTCGTCGTCGCGACCAGGTCCTCGTGCCGGCCGAAGATCATCCGGACGGGGTGGCCCGACTTGATCGCGAGCAGGGCGGCCTGGATCGCGAGGCCCGACGGGAACTCCTCCTTGCCGCCGAACCCGCCGCCGGTCTCTGACTGGATCACCGACAGGCGCGCGTCATCCAGCGCGAGCGCGCGCCGCATCGCCGCGTGGACGTAGTACGGGCACTGCAGCGATCCGTGGACGGTGACGCCGCCATCCTCGCGCGGGACCGCGAGCATGCCCTGCGTCTCGAGGTACAGCTGCTCCTGCCGCCCCACGGTGTAGGTGCCCTCGATGACCAGGTCGGCCGCCGCGAACCCCGCCTCGAGGTCGCCCTTCGCGATCTCGTACCGGGCGAACGCGACGTCGGACGCGAGCGGGTCGAGGACCGGCGGGAGCGGCTCGGTGCGGAGACGGACCCGGTCGCGCGCCGCCTCCGCGGTCGGCAGGTCGGGCGCCGCGATCAGCGCGACGGGCTCGCCGACGTGCCGGATCTCGTCGATCGCCAGCACGGGCTGGTCGTCGACCGCGAACTGGACGACGTTGTCGCCGGGAACGTCGTTCGCGGTCAGGACCACCACCTGCGACCAGTCGAACGCCGGGTCGAGGTCGATGCCCAGCAGCCGGGCGTGCGGCTCGGTCGCGCGCACGATGACCCCGTGCCACGCGCCAGGGAGGTCGAGATCGGCCACGTACCGCGCGCGCCCGGTGAGCTTCGCGAGCGCGTCGCGTCGCGGCACGGAGCGCCCGACGATCGCGCCGGCGAGGGGGGAACGGGGCTCGTCCGGGGCCTGCACGGTCCGGAGCGAGGCTTCAGCGGGGCGCTCGACCGCTGCGCGTGGCGACACGCGCTCTCCGATGGTAGGCATGGCGGGACGATGCCGCGGCGCGCGGATGCGGGTCAGGGCCGGTTGGCATCGTGTCGGCGGGACGCATCGCCCGTCGCGCCCCGCTCCATCGAGCGATGCGGCGTGCTCGGCGAGCGCAGCCGGCGCCGCTGTCTGCCAGATTCCCGTCCCGCGTCGACTACGCATGCCCGGGCCGCAGAGCGGCGCCTTCGACCAGGCGACCTGCCACCGGTTCGTGCGGAAGCGGGCGGAAGCGGGCGGACGCGACGGCGACACACCGCGTCCGACGGCTCCCTCCAGGTCGTCCGGGAGCCCGGGAGCGTGCGTAACCGACACCCGGCGGGAATCTGGCACACCCGCACCCCACCCGAGCTCGTGGCAGGACGTGGGTGGGTGCGACGTGGCTCGTAACCGACATGCGGCGGGAATCTGGCACGAATGGGGCGCCGGGACGTGGAGGCGCGGTGACGGCTGCGCAGTACGCAGGCGCCGCGCGCGGATGCCCACGAGATGCGCCGGCGGCCGGCCGGAATGGAGGCCCGGAATGGAGGCCCGCGGCCAGTCGGTGCTACCGTGCGGAGCGGTGGACCTCGAACTGCCCCAGGAGCACCGGCTCCTGCAGGAGACGATCCGCGAGTTCTGCGACCGGGAGGTCGAGCCGGTCGTGGCCGACCACGAGCGCGCGCGCCGGTTCCCTGCAGATCTCGTGCGCCGGATCGGCGAGATGGGCTGGCTCGGCATCCCGTACCCCGAGTCCGAGGGCGGCGCCGGGATGGACACGCTCGCGTACGCCGTGGCCGTCGAGGAGATCGCGCGCACGTGGGGCTCGCTCGCCCTGATCGTCGCCGCGCACACGAGCCTCGGTTCGGCGCCGATCCACCTGTTCGGCACGCCCGAGCAGAAGGCGCGGTTCCTCGTGCCGCTCGCCTCGGGCCGCGTGATCGGCGCGTACGGCCTGACCGAGCCCGATGCCGGGAGCGACGCGGGCGCCACGCGGACGACGGCGCGGCGCGCGGGCGGCGAGTGGGTCATCGACGGCGGCAAGCGCTTCATCACGAACGCGGGGCAGGCGGGCACGTATGTGGTCGCGGCACGCACCGGCATGCGATCGGACGGTTCGGCGGAGGTGAGCGCGTTCATCGTCCCCGCCGACGCGCCCGGATTCTCCGTCGGGCGGCTCGAGGAGAAGATGGGGCTCCACGCCTCGGCGACGGGGGAGCTGCAGTTCGAGGGTTGCCGGATCCCGGCGGAGAACCTGCTCGGCGAAGAAGGGCAGGGGTTCCCGATCTTCCTGAAGACCCTCGACGGCGGCCGGATCTCCATCGCCGCGATGGCGCTGGGGCTCGCCCAGGCCGCGCTCGACGCCTCGATCGCGTACTCGCGCGAGCGCAAGCAGTTCGGGCGCCCCATCGGGTCGTTCGAGGGCGTCGCGTTCATGGTGGCCGACATGGCGACGGAGGTCGCCGCCGCGCGCGCGTTGGTGCACCGGGCGGCGTGGCTCAAGGATCGCGGCCGCTCGTACCGGCTCGAGGCGGCGCAGGCGAAGCTCTACGCGTCCGAGGTCGCGTCCCGGGCGGCGAACGCCGCCGTCCAGATCCACGGCGGGTACGGGTACGTCGAGGAGTACCGCGTCGAGCGCTACCTGCGGGACGCGAAGCTCACGGAGATCGGCGAGGGCACCAGCCAGATCCAGCGGCTGGTCATCGGCAGGGAGATCCTGGGCCTGCGTGTCCGGTAGCCCCGCGCACCCGCAACGACTACGATTCGGGCGTGGATCGCCTCGGCCGCCATGTCACGCTGCGCGACGTCCCGCTCTGGCTGGCCGTCGTCGGCCTCGCGTTCCTCGCGCTCAGCGGAGTCGTGTCGTCCCTCCACGACCCGAGCCTGGCGCCCATCGTCGCGATCGTCGTCGCCGTCTCGATCGTCCTCACGTTCGGCGGTCGCGTGGTTGTCCGCCGTCTCCGGTACAACCGGATCACGCGGGTCGTCGTGGCGATGTTCGCGTTCGCGGCGGTCGTCATCCTCCTGCCGCTGACATGGGTGCTGCTGCCCGCCTCGCTCACGCTGCTCGCGATCGAGATGATGGCCCCGCCGCCGATCGGAGCGCGGCCGGCGGGGGCGGCCGCACCCGCCGCCGATCGGAGCGCCGCAGGGCCGCGCCCGGACACCGATGGCTTCGACTGGCCGGAGGAGCCGAAGGCGACGTAGTCGTCGCACCGTGCTCGTGCCTCGTTCGCGCCCACGAGCGGCATGCCACCGGCCCGACCCGCGGCCGCCACGAGCGGCATGCCACCGGCCCGACCCGCGGGCCCCCCGCCGGCCTAGCCAGTCGCGCGGCCCGTCTCGGGGTCCCAGCCGCCCGCCTGCCCCACTTTGGACGAGAGCGGCCGCCCGAGCCGCTCGCCGATGAAGCGCGCCGCCGCGAGCACGCCGCGCAGGTCGACGCCGTGCTGCATGCCGAGGCCGTCGAGCAGGTAGACCAGGTCCTCGGTGGCGAGGTTCCCCGCCGCTCCCGGCGCGTAGGGGCAGCCGCCCGTCCCGCCCGTGGACGCATCGAAGCAGCGGACTCCGGCTTCGAGCCCGGCGACGACGTTCGCGAGCGCCGTGCCGCGCGTGTCGTGCAAGTGCAGCGCGAGCCGCTGGACCGGTATCCCGGACTCGAACGCCCGAGCGAGGAGGTCGCGCACCCCGGACGGCACCGCGACGCCGATCGTGTCGCCGAAGCAGACCTCGTCGACGCCGAGGTCGAGCAGCCGAAGGCCGACGCGGACGGCGCGCTCGGGCACGACCGCGCCGGTGTACGGGCATCCGAACGCGGTCGAGACGTACCCGCGGCGCCACCAGCCGAGGGTGGCTGCCCTCTGGAGCACTGGCGCGAACGCTTCGAGTGACTCGTCCACGGTCATGCCGATGTTGTGCCGGGTGAACTCGTCCGTGGCGGCCGTGAACACGGCGATGCCGTCCACGCCTGCGGCCTCCGCGCGCTCGAGCCCCCGCACGTTCGGGACGAGGACGGGATACCGGACGCCCGGACGGCGCGGCAGCGAGGAGAGGAGCTCATCGGCGTCGGAGAGCTGCGGTACGGCGCGCGGCGACACGAAGCTCGTCGCCTCGATCTCGCGCAGCCCCGCGTCCACGAGCAGCTCGATGAACCGGCGCTTGTCGTCGGTGGCGATCGGGCGTGCCTCGTTCTGGAGGCCGTCACGCGGCCCGACCTCGTAGATCCGGACGTGCTCACCCGCCACCACCCCGCCCGTCGTGCTGCCGGCCTCGGCACCCGCCGCGCCCCCCCGACGGCCCGCCCCGGTCGGACGAGCGACCCTGCTCGGCTTGCCCGGTCGCCCGCCCGCCTCCGTCTGCGCGTCGTCGGTCATGCGGGCATCCTCGCCGCTGCGGCGTTCACCCCGGTTGTCCCTCGGTGGCCTCGCCATCGCGGCCGCCGATCACCGCGAGTACCTGCCCGGCGCCGACCTGCTCGTCGACGCGGACGAGGACCGCGTCCACGACGCCGCCGCGCGGCGCGGAAACGGCGTGCTCCATCTTCATCGCCTCGAGTGTCACCACGGGGTCTCCGGCGGCGACGGCGGCGCCGGGGCTGGCATGGACCGCGAGCACGCGGCCGGGCATCGGCGCGCGGACCTGCGCCGACACCCCCGAGTGGCCGGCGGCCTCGCGCGCCGCGCGGTCCACGTCGGGAGCGGGCGCCAGGCGGAACGGCGTGCTCCGTCCCTCCACGTCGACATGGACCGTGTCGCCGTCGACGACCGCCATGAGGACGCCCGCCTCCGGATCCTCGACCCGCAGCGGGAGCCGGACGGTCCGCTGCTCGTCGCCGGTCTGCAGCCGCGCCGTGGCCAGGCCGTCGACGCGCCACCCCCCGCGCCATGGATCGGTGGCTGGCGTGGCGATGAGTTCCCTCGCCGCGCGTCGCCACGCAGCCTCCGGAACGGAAGGCAGCTCCCAGCCGCCGGGCGGTGGCCAGTGCCCGTCGATCGTGTTCGTCCCCGCGCGGCCCTCGCGGACGACCGGCGCGCGCACGAGCCAGCGCAGGAAGCGCAGGTTCGTCGTGAGCCCGAGCACGACGGTCTCGTCGAGCGCATCGGCCAGCAGCTCGAGCGCGGCATCGCGCGTCGGCGCGCACGCCGCGACCTTCGCCAGCATCGGGTCGAACCGTCCCGTGACCTCGTCGCCCGGCGCGATCCCGGTCTCCACGCGCACGCACGGCGCCTCGGGCCATCGAGCCGCCACGACATGCCCGGTCGCCGGCAGGAAACCAGCGGCCGGATCCTCGGCGTAGAGCCGGACCTCGATCGCGTGTCCGTCGAACCGGACGTCCGCCTGCTCGAAGCCGAGCGGGTCGCCGGCCGCGACCCGGAGCTGGTCCGCGACGAGGTCCCGGCCGGTGACGAGCTCGGTGACCGGGTGCTCGACCTGAAGCCGCGTGTTCATCTCCAGGAACCACCACCCGTCGTCCCCGACGAGGAACTCGCACGTGCCCGCCGAGACGTACCCGACCGATCCGGCGAGCCGCAGCGCGGCCGCCGCGAGCGCCTCGCGAACGGCGGGATCGAGGTTCGGCGCGGGCGTCTCCTCGAGCACCTTCTGATAGCGCCGCTGGAGCGAGCAGTCGCGCTCGCCGAGGTGGACCCCGTGCCCGAGCGCGTCGAACAGCACCTGCACCTCGACATGCCTGCCCGCGGTCACGTGCCGTTCGAGCAGCAGCCGGTCGTCCCCGAACGCGGCTCCCGCCTCCCGTCTCGCGGCGGTGATCGCGTGCGAGAGCGTCCCGGCGTCGACCGCGACCCGCATGCCCTTGCCGCCGCCCCCGCCGGCGGGCTTGACGAGCACCGGATAGCCGATCGCGCCCGCGGCCGCCAGCAGCGTTTCGTCCGACTGGTCGTCGCCGTCGTACCCGGGCAGCACGGGGATCGCGAGCGAGGCGGCGAGGCGGCGCGCGGATGCCTTGTCGCCCATGCGTCGCATCGCGCCGGGCGGCGGCCCGACCCAGCGGAGACCGGCGTCGAGCACGGCCTCGGCGAACGACGCCTGCTCCGAGAGGAACCCGTAGCCGGGGTGCACGGCGTCGGCGCCCACGCGGACCGCGGCGGCGACGACCGCGGGCCGGTCCAGCAGGTCGAGGTCGGGATCGAGGTCGCGGTGCGGGATCACCACGGCGATGCCGAGTCGCCGGCACGTCCGCTCGATGCGCACAGCGATCTCGCCGCGGTTGGCGACGAAGAGGACGCGGATCGGACCCGGGCCGGCCCGGAGGCTCGTCACGCCCGCATCCTAGTCCCGGGCCCCGATCGCTGCGTCCGGATGCGAGGGGCCGTACCCTGCCGCGATGATCCTCGGCATCGACCACCTCGTCATCGCGGTCGCCGATCTCGAGGCGGCCTCCGAGGAACTCTCCGCCGGTCTCGGGCTCGAGGTCGTCGAGGGCGGCCGCCACCTCACGCTCGGGACCCGGAACGCGCTGTGCTGGCTCGGCGATTCGTACCTCGAGTTGCTCGCAGTGACGGACCCCGCGCTCGCCGCGCGGTCGTGGATCGGCGCGCCTGCGCTCGCGACGCTGGCCCTCGGCGGCGGCCTCGCCACGTACGCGCTCGCGTCCGACGACCTCGGCGGCGACATCCGGCGGCTCCGGTCGGCCGGCTCGAACGTCATCGGGCCGCTGCCCGGCGAGCGGCTCCGGCCCGATGGCCAGGCGGAGCGATGGCTGCTGGCGCTCCTGCCGGAGCTGGCGCCAGATCGCCCGCCGTTCCTCATCGAGCACCTCCCCGGAAGCCCCGAGTGGCGCCCGGACGCGCGCCGCCATCGGGAGGAGGGCGGCCATCGTGGCGGCCGCGTGCGCCTCCGGCGGCTCGAGATCCCGGTCGCCGATCCCGAGGCGGTCGCGGAGGCGTATCGGAGGGAGCTGGCGCTGCAGCCCGAACCGCGCGGGCTGCCCTCACCCGGCATGGCGGCGCCTTCTCGCCCGGAACCGTCCTCGCCACCCCCGCCCTCGCCGGGGACGCCTGCGCAGCCGTCGCAGGTCCGGGGCTTCAGTGCCGGCCGCCAGTCGGTCGTGCTGACATCCCCGATCGGCCAAGGTGGCGTGGACCCGTGGCCGGCCCACCTGCGCCGGCCGCCGGCGACCGTCGTGCTCTCGTCCGACGCCGGAACGGACCGCGAGCTCGAGCTGCTCGGCTGCCGGTTCGTCGTCGAGCGCGCGGAGATCGGCTGAGCCGGGCCGCCGACGCCCCCCGCGCCTACATCCGGAAGACGCCGAACCGCGTTTCCGGGATCGCCGCGTGCAGCGATGCCTCGATCCCCATCGCGAGCACGCGGCGCGTGTCGAGGGGGTCGATGACCCCGTCGTCCCACAACCGCGCCGTCGCATACCAGGGCGAGCCCTCGCGCTCGTAGGCCTCGAGGATCGGCGCCTCGAACGCATCGCGCTCCGCGTCCGACGCCCATCGCCCGCCCGGCAGCGACGCCTCGCGCACCGTCGACAGCACGCGTGCCGCCTGCTGTCCGCCCATCACGCTGATCCGGCTGTTCGGCCACGACCACAG
The DNA here is from genome assembly GCA_021785175.1 of Chloroflexota bacterium. Classification (GTDB taxonomy): domain Bacteria; phylum Chloroflexota; class Limnocylindria; order Limnocylindrales; family CSP1-4; genus JAJYNJ01. The sequence continues at coordinate 103,954 of JAJYGH010000081.1, forward strand.
GAACCGCGGCTGGTACGCGCGCCCGGCCATCGCGTAGTTGCCGGCTCCAAAGCTGCCCCCGATGAGCACCGTGAACTTCGGCACCTCCGCGCACGCGACAGCGGTCACGAGCTTCGCGCCGTGCTTCGCGATCCCGCCCGCCTCGTACTCGCGCCCGACCATGAACCCGGCGATGTTCTGGAGGAACACGAGCGGGATACGGCGCTGCGCGGCGAGCTCGATGAAGTGGGCGCCCTTGACCGCCGACTCGGAGAACAGGATCCCGTCGTTCGCGAGGATCGCGACGGGATAGCCCTCGAGGCGGGCGAAGCCGCAGACGAGCGTGTCGCCGTAGAGCGGCTTGAACTCGTGGAAGCGGCTGCCGTCGACGAGGCGCGCGATGATCTCCCGCGCGTCGAGCCGGCCGGTTCGGAGGTCCGCGGGAATCACGTCGTACAGGCCCGGCCATCCGTCAGACCCGTCCGAGCCGACCGCGGGCGGCTCCGGCACCCGCCGCTCCCAGGGCAGCTGCGGCATCGTGCGCGAGAGGTTCGCCACGATCGATCGCCCGAGCGCCAGCGCGTGCTCGTCGTCGAGTGCCTCGTGGTCGGCCACGCCGCTGATCCGCGTGTGGACCTCGGCGCCACCCAGCTCCTCGGGCGCCACGTCCTCGCCGGTCGCGGCCTTCACGAGCGGCGGGCCGCCCAGGAAGATCGTGCCCGTTCCGCGGACGATGACCGTCTCGTCGCTCATCGCCGGCACGTACGCGCCGCCGGCCGTGCAGCTGCCCATGACGAGCGCGGCCTGCGGGATGCCGAGCGCCGACATCCGCGCCTGGTTGTAGAAGATGCGCCCGAAGTGGTCGCGATCGGGGAAGACCTGGGCCTGGAGGGGGAGGTACGCGCCGCCGGAATCGACCAGGTAGAGGCAGGGGAGCCGGTTCTCCAGCGCGATCTCCTGCGCCCGCAGGTGCTTCTTCACGGTCAACGGGTAGTACGTCCCGCCCTTCACCGTCGCGTCGTTCGCGACGATCACGCAGGTCGTGCCCTCGACGCGTCCGATGCCGGTGACGATCCCCGCCGACGGGACGGGGTCGTCGTAGACGCCATCGGCGGCCAGCTGGCTGAGCTCGAGGAACGCGGTGCCGGGGTCGACGAGCCGGTCGATCCGCTCGCGGACGGGGAGCTTGCCGCGGGAGCGGTGGCGCTCGATCGCTGCGTCCTCACCGCCGGCGCCGCGCGCCGCGACGGTGGCCTGCCTCGCCCGCAGGTCCACGACGAGCTGCTCCATCGCCGCCCGGTTCGCGCGAGCCGCCGCCGAAGCCCGATCGACGCGGGTCTGCAGCACGCTCATCTCCGGATCATACCGGTGTGCTCGAGCGCGCCATTCCCGCTGCCCACGGCAGCGCGCGCAGTCACGGCGTGGACCTCGCGATGCACGGGTCGATCCTCGGCTCCGGATGCTTGTCTTCGACGGCGCGTTCGCGGCGGGTGTCGACCGCGGCCAGGATGACGGCGCTCCCTGCCGCCGCCCTCGCCGCCGGGCGGCTGACCCCCGCGGCCGCGTCGGATGCCCGCCTCACCGATCGTGCCCGCGCAGGTCCGGCGTTCCCGGCGCTCGTTCCCGGCCGCCGCTCCCAGCCGCCTCTCAGCCAGCCGCCTCTCGCCGGCGTTCAGCCGCGTCCGATCTGGAACGGCACTGCAAGCGGTGTTGCCGGGCACCCGGAGCGAAGGTCACCGTCCCGCCCTCATCGTCGCGCGGGAGGTGATCCGTGAGCGAGTATCCCGGCGGTCAGGGCCCGGTGATCGTCGAGCGCGGCGGTTCCGGGTTCGGGCCCGGCCTCATCCTCGGCGTCATTCTCGTGCTCCTGATCCTCGGCGCGATCTGGTACTTCCGGCTCGGACCAGGGCACGTGGCCACGCAGGCGCCCGGCGCTGCCCCGTCCTTCTCGATCCCGAGCGTCCCGGCGCCGTCCCGATGACTCCGCGATCGATGCCCGCGGTCCCCGCCGGCCGCAGCCCCGCCCCGTGGCGCGAGACGGCCGACTCCATCGAACGGTTCGCATCCGCGGCCGGAGCCGACGCACACTCGTCGATGTCGTCCGCTCCCCGCGCGTCGTCGTCGGCTCGCCGTCAATCGCTGCCCGTCCGCGTCCGTCCCACGATCGGACCGACGCTGCCGGCGACGATCACCGCACCACGGGAAGCCATCGGCCACACCGGCCTGTTCGTCAGGCTGCTCGTCGGGGCCGGGCTTGCGCTCGCCGCGATCCTCGGCCTCGTCGGAGGCGTCGGGCTTCCCTGACGAAGGCGCTGTCTGTGTGACGGCCCCGCGGCCCCAGACCGCAGGCAGCTCTGCCCACCCCCACCCGAGGGCGGCCTGCGGCTGCGGGTCCCGGTGCAGCGGCGGCCTGCTCCATACTTGCGCCCGCACGCGCAGGGCCGGCAGGCCGAGGCGCGGGCTGACGAGGAATCCCTGACGACGCAGCAGACGTGTTCGGTCCTGGAGACGACGATGGCGCACCTGGACGCGCCGGAACCCGCGCACGGCTGATGTCCGGCGAGGAGGTGGTTCTGCCCGACACCGGATCGCCGCGACGGACGGCCGATCCCGCGCTGCCCGCGTGGGCGCTGGACCCCGCGGTCGCGTTTCTCAACCACGGCTCATTCGGAGCGTGCCCGCGCTCCGTGCTCGAGGCGCAGTCTCGGTGGCGCGACCGGCTGGAGGCCGATCCCGTCGCATTCCTCGCCCGCGATCTCGACCCGCTGCTCGCCGACGCGCGCCACGAGCTGGCTCGGTTCGTCGGGTCCGATCCCGACGACCTCGTGTTCGTCCCCAACGCGACGGCGGGCGTCAACACCGTGCTCCGGTCACTGCGGTTCGGGCCCGGAGACGAGCTGCTCGCCCTCGATCACGCCTACAACGCGAGCCTCAACGCGCTCCGGTTCGCCGCCGAGCGCGACGGCGCACGCGTCGCGCTCGCCCGCGTCCCGTTCCCGCTCGACGACCCGGATGCCGCCGTCGACGCGGTCCTGCGCGCGGTCACGCCGCGGACGAGACTGGCGCTCCTCGACCACGTCACGAGCCCCACGGCGCTGGTCCTCCCGGTCGCCGAGATCGTCCGCGAGCTCGGCCGCCGCGGCGTCGACACGCTCGTCGACGGCGCGCACGCCCCCGGCATGGTGCCGCTCGACCTCGACGCGATCGGCGCCGCGTACTACACGGGCAACTGCCACAAGTGGATGTGCGTGCCGAAAGGATCGGCCTTCCTCCGCGTGCGCCGGGACCGGCAGCACGCGATCCGCCCGCTCGCGATCTCTCACGGCGCCAACTCGACCCGCACCGACGTCGGCCGCTACCGCCTGGAGTTCGACTGGACCGGCACCTTCGACCCGACGCCGTGGCTCTGCATCCCGGATGCGCTCCGGGCGGTGCCGGCCGGGATCGCGGGTGGCTGGCGGGGCCTCATGGACGGGAACCGCACCCTCGCCCTGGCCGCCCGCGACCTCCTCGCCGATCGGCTCGGCGTCGAGCACGCCGCGCCCGACGCCATGCTCGGCTCGATGGCGGCGGTCCGGCTGCCGGGGACCGAGGCTGCCGTGCCCGACCTGCCCGCGGCCGCGGCCTCGCTCGAGGCGGCGGTGGTCGCGCGTCGGATCGAGGCGCCGGTCGTGGCATGGCCATCGCCGTGGCTGCTCCAGTCCGGCGACCTGCCGCGAGGGGCCGTCGGTTCGCTCTACGTGCGGGTCTCGGCGCAGCGGTACAACCGGATCGAGGAGTACGACCGGCTCGCGGACGTGCTGGTCGGCGCGCTTCGATAGGCCCTCCGGCCCCCCGGGGCCGGTCCGGGCCGGACCCGCGAGCGCGAGAGGCCACCTTGCTCGAACCGCGCTCTCCGCCGTCCTGCGCGGTCGCGCCTCTCCGCCGCACGCGCCCCGCCCGCAGTCTCCGCGGGGTGCGGCGTGCGGAATCCCGCCTCTCCGCCGCACGCGCCTCCGTACCATCAGGGGGTGCCCGTCGAGATCCGAGCCATCGAGGAATCCGAGCTCCCCCGCTGGATCGCGGCGCTCCAGGTGCCGTTCTTCGTCGCCGAGGGCGATCCGGGGCAGCAGGCCGCCCTGCGGCGCGCCCAGTACGACCTCGCGCGCTGCCGCGGGGCCTTCGACGGCCACACCCTGTGCGGGACGTTCCGCTCGTTCCCGACCGAGCTGACCGTCCCCGGCCCGCAGTTCGTCACGGCCTCCGCGATCACCGCGGTGACGGTGCTCCCGACGCATCGCCGGCAGGGTCTCCTCCGTCGCATGATGGCGGCCGATCTCCAGGCCTCGGTGGAGCGTGGCGAGGCGCTGTCGATCCTGATCGCCTCCGAGTACCCGATCTACGGGCGGTTCGGGTTCGCCCGGGCAGCCGACCACGTCGGGCTCAGCGTCGACGCCTCTTCGGCGCGGTTCACCCATCGAGGCGGCGGGACCGTGGAACTGGTCGATCGGGACGTCCTGCGGAATGTCGGCCCCGGCCTGTACGAGCGCGTCCGTCACGCGCAGGTCGGGTCGATCACCCGCAACGACTTCTGGTGGGACACGACGCTCGGGATCGTCGATGCCGGGTGGCCGCCGCCGAAGGGCATCCGGTACGTCCTGCACCGCGACGGCCGCGGGGAGCCGCAGGGCTACCTCTCGTACCACGTGGACGAGAAGTGGGAGGACCGCGTCTCCGAGACCACGCTCGTCGTCCACGAGCTGCTCGCGTGCACCGACGACGCGTACGTACGTCTCTGGCGGTACGCCTGCGAGGTCGACTGGGTGGCAACGGTGAAGGCAGAGGACCGCTCGATCGACGAGGCGCTGCCGTGGCTGCTCGAGGATGCGCGCGCCGTGCGGCAGCAGCACCGCACCGACTTCCTGTTCGTGCGCGTGCTCGACCCATCCGTCGCGCTTGCCGCGAGACGCTACATGCGGCCGGGGCGCGTGGTGCTCGACGTCCGTGACGACGCGGGGCATGCGGCGGGGCGCTTCGCGCTCGACGCCGGGCCGGACGGGGCCGCCTGCGCGCGGACGGATGCGGACGCCGACGTGACCCTCGACGTGCGCGCGCTCGGCGCGATCTACCTCGGGGGTGTCTCCCTCCGCACGCTCGTGGCGGCCGGCTGGGCGGAGGAGGAGGCGCCAGGCGCGGTTCGCCGCGCCGACGCTCTGTTCGCGTCGGACGCTGCGCCGTGGTGCAACACCTGGTTCTGACGGAGCGCGCCCGCCGGGCTGCCCGACCCGCCGGACGCGGGCATCGACCGTGGTCGCGGCGGAACGGGTCGGCGGTTCGGGACAAGGACGGAGTCGGCACGGCGGGGTGGGGTCGGACTCGTTGACCTGGGACCGGGAATTCCGATAGAATCGGTCGGGATTGCGGGAGAACGAGCGCGCCTGTCTCACGGTGGCGACCGCGTGCCGGCCCGGGCGAGTGAACCCGGGCCGCTCCACCGGCCGTCGCCGATGCGCATACGAGGCGCGCTCGCGCGTCCCCCTTCCGCAGTCCCTGCGTCAGAATGATCGCTCGCACCGCGCCGCAGGGGCGCCAGGGAGTTTGCATGACGGCCACCCGTGAGCTGGTCGACAACGACCGCTCGAAGTTCGACTTCAAGGACGAGATCGTCTATCTCGCCGAGACGAAGCGCGGCCTGACCCGGGACACGGTCGAGGAGATCAGCGCCTTCAAGAGCGAGCCCGACTGGATGCTGCAGTTCCGGCTGCGCGCCTACGAGCACTTCCTGAAGCGGCCGATGCCGAAGTGGGGCGGGGACCTCTCGCGGATCGACTTCGCGAAGATGATGTACTACCGCAAGCCGTCCGAGCGCGAGGAGAAGTCCTGGGACGACGTCCCGGAGCAGATCAAGGCCACGTTCGAGAAGCTCGGAATCCCGGAGGCGGAGCGCAAGTTCCTTGCCGGCGTGGGGGCCCAGTACGACTCGGAAGTCGTGTACCACTCGGTACGGGAAGAGCTGTCCAAGCTCGGCGTGGTCTTCATGGGAACCGACCAGGCGCTCATCGAGTACCCGGAGATCTTCCGCAGGTACTTCGGGACCGTCGTCCCGCCCGAGGACAACAAGTTCGCGGCCCTCAACAGCGCCGTCTGGTCGGGCGGGTCGTTCGTCTACGTCCCGAAGGGTGTCGAGGTGCCGCTCCCGCTGCAGGCCTACTTCCGCATCAACGGCGAGAACACGGGCCAGTTCGAGCGCACGCTGATCGTCGTGGACGAGGGCGCCAAGGTCCACTACATCGAGGGCTGCACCGCCCCGATCTACGCGACCGACTCGCTCCATGCGGCCGTGGTCGAGGTCGTCGCCCTGCCCGGATCCAAGGTCCGCTACACGACGATCCAGAACTGGTCGAACGACGTCTACAACCTCGTCACGAAGCGGGCGCACGCGCACGAGCACGCGACCGTCGAGTGGATCGACGCGAACACGGGCTCCCAGCTGACGATGAAGTACCCGTCGATCTACCTGCGCGGACGGGGCGCGTCGGCGGACATCATCTCGGTCGCCGTGGCCGGCAAGGGGCAGCACCAGGACACCGGCGCGAAGGCCATCCACCTCGCCCCGGACACGCGCAGCCGCATCGTCAGCAAGTCGGTCTCGAAGGACGGCGGCCGCGCGACGTACCGGGGCAACGTCCGGGTGGCGCCCGGCGCCACGAACGCGGTCACGAGCGTCCGGTGCGATGCCCTGATGCTCGACGACCAGAGCCGCAGCGACACGTACCCGTACATCGACATCCAGGAAGACGACACCACGATGTCGCACGAGGCGACGGTCGGGAAGATCAGCCAGGACCAGGTGTTCTACCTGATGAGCCGGGGGCTGTCCGAGAACGAGGCGCAGAACCTCATCGTGCAGGGCTTCCTCGAGGTGTTCACGAAGGAGCTCCCGATGGAGTACGCGATCGAGTTCAACCGGCTCGTCCGGCTCGAGATGGACAACGCGATCGGATGACGCTCACGGCGCCCGCCGGCAGCGATGCCGGCGTCTCCACCGACACAGGACCTCTGCTCGGGCTCGGCGCCGCGCCGTCCCCGATCGACCTCTCGCATGATCTGGGTGAGCCCGGCTGGCTGACGGACGACCGTCGCGCGGCCGAGGTGCTCGCGCGACAGCTTCCCGCGGAGACGAACCCGCTGTTCAGCTCGTACGTCGACCTGCGGCCCGTCCGGTTCGCCGACCTGCGCGCGTACGAGCGCGCGGGCGAGGCTCCGGACCTGTCCACGGCGGTGCCCGACGGCGCGTCCGCGCTGCTCGAGGTTTCCGGAGACCGGATCGTCGCCCGCGGCGTCTCGCCGGAGGCGGCGGCCCGCGGGGTGATCGTCGACACGTTCGAGCACGTCCTCCGCCAGGATCCCGGACTGCTGCGGGACCTGCTCCAGGGCGGCGCCACGCTGCCCTCCGACGACCGGTTCGGCCAGGTCGCCCGAGCGTTGTTCTCCGTCGGCATCCTCGTGCACGTTCCCGACGGCGTCGACCTCGCGGAGCCGATCGTCGTCCGCTGGGTGCAGGGCGACCCCGGGCGGGCGCTGATCGGCCGGACGCTGATCTCGCTCGGGCGCGACGCGCACGCGCGCGTGCTCGACGAGCAGCTCGGGCGCCCAGACGTCGCGGGCGGCGGGTCGGAGGCGCAGGCGGCCCAGACGCTCTGGATGGGCACGACCGAGGTCGTGCTGGGTCCGGGCGCGACGCTGGATGTGGCCGGCAACGAGGACTTCGGCGAGAATGCTGCGTCGTTCGTCACGCGCCACGCGTCGGTCGGCGAGTCGGCCGGGCTCACGTGGGCGCTTGCGGTCGTCGGCGGAGGGTTCGTCAAGAGCCGCACCGACAATGACCTCGTCGGCCGAGGGGGCAGCGTGCAGCAGGCCGAGATCGCGTTCGGCGGCGGCGTGCAGCGCTTCGACCTGACGAGTTACACGCGCCACCTCGCGCCGGACACGAGCGGCGACCTGCTCAGCAAGGGGATCTTCCAGGGCTCGAGCCGCGGCTACTTCAAGGGGCTGATCCGCATCGCACGCGCCGCCAACGGGACGGACAGCTTCCTCGGCGAGTTCTCGATGCTGCTCTCGAAGAAGGCCCGTTCGGTGACGATCCCTTCGCTCGAGATCGACCAGCCCGATGTGCGGCGGGCCAGCCACTCGAGCAGCGTCGGTCCCATCGACGAGACCCAGATCTTCTACCTGATGAGCCGTGGCATCTCCCGCGACCTCGCTCGCAAGTTCATCGTGCTCGGGTTCCTCGAGCCGGTCGTCGCGCGGATCCCGCTGCCGGCCGCCCAGGACCGGCTGCGCGACCTGCTCGACCGGAAGTGGATTCCGGGCCCGTGACGGACGACGCGGACGACGAGGGCGCG
>JAJYGH010000081.1:112341-118304 GCA_021785175.1 Chloroflexota bacterium
GCGGCGCCGGCGAGACCGGCGGGAGCGGCGCCGGAGACGCGTCCGGCGCCCCTGCGTTCCGGCATGTCGCCGTGGCCCGCATCGACGACGTCCCGCCCGGGACCATGCTGATGGTCCAGGTCGACGGCACGAACATCCTGCTCGTCAACCAGGACGGCACGCTGCGCGCGATGCAGGGCACGTGCTCGCACGAGTACTTCGAGCTCGACAAGGGGTTCGTGACGGGCGACTCGCTGACCTGCGCGCTCCACCTGTCGCGCTTCGACCTGGAGACGGGCGAGGCCCTCGATCCGCCCGCCGAGCTGCCGCTCGCGATCTATCCGGCCTCGATCGCGGACGGCGAGGTCGTCCTGACGCTTCCGACCGGGGAGATCCCGGTCAACGAGTAGGGGGACCGGTCGCCTGCGCCGACGGCCTCGCGCGGAGCTCGGGCCACCGCGTCCACGTGGCTCTCATCCACTCGGCCTACGCCGGAAGTTCGACGCAGGGCGGGACGATCCGGCGGTGACGCCGCGGGCCCCGAACCATAGAGTCCATGGGAGTGGACAGGAACGTCCGGCGACGACGTACGCGCGCGCTTCCCGGCGCCGTGGTGCTGCCCCTCGGGCTCCTGTGCGTGCTGATCGCCTGGCTTGTCGTGGAGCACGCGCTGCTCCGCGCACACCTCGGAAGCGCCGCTGAGGCCATCACCGAGATGTCCATCGGCACAGCCGCGATCGGCCTCGTCCTCGTGGCGGGGCTTCGGCGCGAGCGCAGGCTGCTCGACGCGCTCGACGAGACCGCGGCGAGCGAGACGCGGTTCCGATTGCTCGTCGAGGAGGCGACCGATGGGATCTTCCTCGTGGACGGGCGTGGGCGCATCCTGGACGCCAACCCCCGCATGACCGACATGCTCGGCTACACGCTCGACGAAGCCCGCGGCCGCCGCATCGAGGACTTCCTCGCGGCGGGCGACGCCGAGCGCCAACCCATCCGGTGGGACGAGCTGCGGACACAGACCGCGCTGCTTTCGGAGCGATGCATGCGGACGCGCGATGGGCGGGAGATCGTCGTCGAGATCCACTCCCGGATCCTGCCGGACGGCCGGCTCCAGGGCGTGATGCGGGACGTGTCGGAGCGTGCCGCTGCGGAGCGGGCGCGAGTCGCGACCGAGCGCCGGCTGGCCCACGTGCTGGACCAGGCCGGGATCGGGCTGTTCGTGACCGACATGGATGGTCGGGTGACGCTCGCCGAGGGCCGCGCATGGTCGGACGTCAGGCGGGTCATCGGCGATCCCGTCGGTCAGTCGGCCGTGGTCTCGGGGGCCCTCCCGGCCGAGGTCGCGGAGACGGTCCGCGAGGCGTTCGCATCGCCGCGAGACGCGACCATCGTCGAGATCGCGGGCCGCGCCTACGAGCTGGAGTGCTCGCCGATGACGGGCACGGATGGCGCCGTCGAGGGCGTGCTCGGGGTGTTCCAGGATGTGACCGAGCGGCATCGACTGCAGGCCGACCAGCGCCGGCTGGCCACGGCCGTCGAACAGGCCACGGAAACGATGCTGGTCGTGGACACGGCCGGGTTCGTGGTCTACGCGAACCCGGCCTTCGCGCGCCTCGCGGGGGCCGATCGGACCGGGATCATCGGTCGCCACGTGTCATCCGTGTACGACAGCGACCGGAACGCCGTCGCCTGGCGCGACCTCGAGGCCGCGATGCACGCGGGCGAGAGCTGGACGGGCGATCTCGTCGGGGTGCGGGGCGACGGGTCGACGTTCCGACAGGTCGCGAGCGTGACGCCGGTGCACGATGGCGCGGGCGTCCTCGGCGGGTTCGTGGCGGTGCAGCGTGACGTGACGCGCGAGCGGGAGCTCGAGGCGGCACTCGACCGGGACCAGCGGGAGCTCGCCTCGATCATCGCCGCGCTCGAGCGCCTCGAGCCCGCGACGAGCCCGACGGACACCGCCAGGCGGATCTGCCGCGAGATCGCGCGGCTGCCCGGCATCGATCATGCCGCGCTGCTCGGGGCCGAGGCGGACACGTTCGTCCCGCTCGCGGTCGAGGGCGCGCTGCGGGTCCCGGTCGAGGTCGGCCGGCCCCTGCCGTCGACCCGCGCCGCCTACCTGCTGGAGCGCGCCGCGCTGGGCCCGTGGGCCGAGACGTGGCGGGTACGGCGGTGCGACGGGACGTTCGGCACGCGCATGGCCGAGGCGGGCATGCGTGCCGCTGCGTACGTGCCGCTCCGCGCCGACGACCGCGTGATCGGCGTCCTCGCCGTCGGGACGAACGACGCGCGCGGTGTCGACCGCATCAACGAACTGCTCACCGCGCTCGCGGCGTTCGGGTCGCTCGCCGGCGTCCTGCTGGCGCCCGCGCTCGTGTCGCGCGGTCGGGAGGCGACGGATCGCGCAACGATCCGCGGCATCATCGCCGCGGGCTCGTTCCGCCCGGTGTTCCAGCCTGTCGTCGATCTCGCCGTGCAGCGCGCCGTCGGGTACGAGGCGCTGACGCGCTTCGTCGACGGCACGAGGCCGGATCTCGTGTTCGATCTCGCCTACCGCGTCGGACTCGGGTTCGAGCTCGAGGCCGCGACCATCCGCGCTGCCGTCGCCGCCGCCGCGACGCTTCCCGACGGGTGCTGGCTCAGCATCAATGTCTCGCCCGCGTTCGTGCTCGAGGGGACCGGCCTCGCGCCCGCGCTCGGTGCCGCCGACCGCCCGCTGATCCTCGAGATCACCGAGCGCGAGGTCGTGCAGGACTACGACGCGCTGCGGGCGTCCATGGCGCGGTTGCAGCGGGATGTGCGGCTCGCGGTCGACGACGCCGGTGCCGGGTTCGCCAGCCTGCGCCACGTCCTCGAGCTTCACCCCGCTGCCGTCAAGCTCGACATCACGCTCATCCGGGCAATCGATTCGGACCCGGCGCGCCAGGCGCTCGTCGCGGGGATGCGCCACTTCGCGGTGACGGCAGGCTGCCTGCTGATCGCCGAGGGGATCGAGACGCCCGCCGAGCTTCGCACGCTCCGCGAGCTGGACGTGCCGTTCGGGCAGGGGTACCTGCTGGGCGCGCCGGCCTCGGCAGCGCCGTCATCGACCGCGCTGCCCCCGACGCATCCCGTGCCGGCCGTGCTCGCCGCAGCGGGCGGGGAGGACGCCGTCGAGCGGTCGGAGGAGGGCGCGGCGTAGCATCCTGCGGGGCCGTGCCTCGAGGCGCGGCGGAACCGGAGGAGCGATGCCCACCCGTCGCGCGTTCGTCGCTGCGATGATCCCCGCCGTTGTCGTGTGCGGGATCTTCTGGGCCTGGCTGCACTTCCCGCTGTTCCTGGCGGTCGGGCTCGGCGCGGTCTTCGGCGTCGGTGGCCTGCTCGTGACGCGGTCCGTGTACGACAACGCGGACGACGAGATCGAGGCATGGCGGCGGGCCGCGCCGGACCTCGCCGACCTGGACCGGCTGCCCGACCGCGAGCCGCAGGGAAACGACGTGGCGGTCGACGGAGGGGCGCGAGGGTGACGGATCGGGAGCTGGCGGGAAGGATCCCGACGCTGGAGGCGCTCGCGGAGGCGCGGCTGCGAGCCGATGCGCTCGAGCCGTCCGAGTGGGGCAACGGGCCGGGCGAGCGATACCTGTCGCACCGCCATGATTACGACAAGGTGCTGGTGTGCGTGGAAGGAGGCATCGAGTTCCGGCTGCGCGAGCTGTCCCGGGTGGCGCGGCTCGAACCCGGCGACCGGCTGGAACTGCCGTCCAACACGCTCCACGAGGCCGTCGTCGGCGATCGCGGCGTGCGGTGTCTCGAGGCCCACCTTCCGCCCGGCACGCTGCCGCACCGGGTCCTGCATCGCCCGGGCTGGGCGCTCGGCGCGGACTGAGCCGCTCCAACGACCCAACTCGGGTACGCTCTCGCGCGTGAGCCCGCGAGAGTCGATCCACAAGATCCGGTCGGTCCGGCTCGTGCCGCCCGACGATCCCGGGTACCTCGCGGCGATGGCCGAGCAGGCGCTCGCGCACCGGCGCTTCGGGCCGCGGGAGGAGCAGACCGCGACGTACCACGCCAGCGGGCGCGTCGAGGCGGCGGTGCGCGCGTGGCTCTCGCTGCGCGTCCCACTCCTCGAGCAGCGCATCATCGCGGCGGACGTCCTGTTCCGCGACGAGCGCAGCTACGTCCCGCTGTTCGTCGAGCTGGACGCGGTCCAGGGCACGGACGGAGTGCCCAGACGCGTCTTCGAGGTCAAGTTCACCAGCAACCCCGCGGCGCTCCGACGCGGGTTCTCGCAGCTCGGCCGGGCGCGCCGCCTCCTCGAGGCCCGGTGGGAGGAGGTCGACGCGGCGGTCGTGCTCGTCCAGGCGGACCGGGGTCCGTCCGCGCTCGACGATCCGCGTCTCGACGGCGTGGTCGAGATCGGCGCCGGCGGGCTCCCGGATCCACGGCTGCCGGCCCGGTCGCTGCTGCGCCTCGACGCCGCCGAGCTCGCGCCGTTCCTCGACCCGGAGGATCTCGCGCTCCTCGTCATGGCGCGCGACGAGAGCGACGCGAACGTGGTCGCGCGGCAGGAGCGGAGTGTCGCGATCGAGCGGGGCGAGGAACTGCCGGCACGGGAACGCCGCGTCCGCCCGGGCGCGACGCTGTCGTTCGCGGACGAGCCGGAGCCGGACCGGGACGAGCTCGCGGATTCGCCCTTCGCGGCGCTGCGGGCGCTGCGCACCGACGGACCACTGGCCGATGGCCATGACTGAGTCGCCGAAATCGGGCAACCCGGTCGCCGAGGGCGAGGTCACGGCGATGTTCGACAGCATCGCCCCCGACTACGACCGGATGAATTCGCTGATGACGCTGGGGCGGGACGCCGGGTGGCGCCGCGCGGCAGTGGAGGCGACCGGTCTGAGGACCGGCGACGCCGCCGTGGACGTGGCGTCGGGGACCGGCAAGCTGGCGGCCCTGCTGGCCGAGCGCGTGGGCCCGTTCGGGCGCGTCGAGGCGGTCGACCTGTCACAGGGGATGCTGACACGCGCTGAACGCGAGTACCGCGACCTCGTCCAGCTTCACTTCCGGGTGGCGAACGCGCTCGATCTGCCGTTCGGGGATGGCGAGTTCGACGCGGCGACCATCGCGTTCGGCCTCCGCAACCTGGCCGACTACGAGGCGGGGTTTCGAGAGATGGCCCGCGTCGTCCGACCCGGGGGTGCGGTCGTGTGCCTCGAGCTGTCACTTCCCCGCTGGCGGCCGTACGCCCGCGTGTACCACGCCGTGTTCCGGCGGCTGGCGCCCGTCGCCGGCGCGATCGTCGCGCGCCGGCGCTCGGCCTACAGGTATCTGCCGGAGTCGCTGGCCGCCTTCCCGTCCGCCGAGCAGCTCGCCGCGACGATGGAGGCGGCCGGGCTCATCGAGGTCCGCTTCCGGCGTCTCACCACCGGTGTCGTTGCCCTGCACATGGGACGCGTCCCGCCGCGCTGAGGGCCGGACGCCGGGCGGGCGACAGTCGCGCACGCGATGCTCAGCGTCCCGGACTCTGCCCCCCGGAGAGCGGCGCGTGGGGCGGCACGACGGCAGTCCTCGCCCGGTCGGGACGCCCGGCGGCACCGTCGAGCGTCGGTTCGATCGTCCTTGCCGCGCTCTCGTCCGCCGCGGATTCGATCGGCCTGGCCTGGTCGGCAGACGGCTTGCCGACGTCCCCCGCATCCTCCGGGGGTGCCGCGAACGGTTCGGCCTCGCGCAGGTAGTCTCGGTGGAGCGCCAGCACCTGGGCGACCAGGTCGGCCGGGGCGACGCCTCCCGCCCGCTCGATCGCCCGGCTGATCCACTCGGCCTCCGGCTCGCGCTCCGACTCCGCGATGTCCTCCTCCTCGCGCGCCATCTGGCCGCGCACGAGCCACACGAGGGCGCCGCCGATGACGAGCCCGACGACGAGGAACCACCACGCGTATTCGCCGTTCATCGCGGGGCAGTATAAGTGCCGGAGGCGCTCCGGCCCGGCTCCCGGTATGCTCCCC